>NZ_JACRWH010000015.1:0-41705 GCF_014306155.1 Holdemanella hominis
TCTTCCATACCTAATAGAATTGATTTTTTAGAATATGGTTTAAGAGAGTTGATCAGAAAGTCAAATCCTTCTTTGTTGTTAGAAAAAGAAGAAGGTGTAACATTGAATTCACCAGTTTCCTTGTCCATAACACAGAAGTGGTGACTGTTCTTTCCAACATCGATACCAACTAATTTCATAAATAAACATCCTTTCTTGATTAAAATTTGTGAAAATGGTTATCCACAACACTTAGACCACAAAACCTGGTTCAAAATACGAATTCAAAGACTCATCTAACTAATCACTGTTTTGGAATAAGGTGTGGTAAGAACCTCCCTAAAGTAGTCAAGCTACAGGGTATAAATATACAAATCCATATTCACATATTCAATTTTACAAATTAACAAAACCGTCTTCAACTACGGTTATTAAAGGTTGAAAGAAAGGAGATGTATGTTGTAAATGACCAGCTAGATGGGTCAATTACAATATACCAGGGAATATTATGGAGAAGATTTTAACAGAGGTATTTGGAATATGGTACCTAATCGGAGCTGCATTTGTATTCTTTATGCAGGCCGGATTTGCGATGGTTGAAGCCGGATTTACAAGAGCCAAGAATGCCGGTAATATCATTATGAAAAACTTAATGGATTTCTGTTTAGGAACTGTCGCATTCTTGATTATTGGTTATAGCCTATTGATGGGACAAGATTTTGCGGGACTTGTTGGATGGGGAGAAAGTCCATTGACAGATTTTGCCGGAACAAACTGGTCAAGTTTTACATTCAACTTAGTGTTCTGTGCTACAGCTGCAACCATTGTTTCTGGGGCCATGGCAGAAAGAACAAAATTTATTTCTTATTGTATCTATAGTTTTGTGATTAGTTTAATTGTATATCCAATTGAAGCACACTGGGTATGGGGTGGCGGTTGGCTAAGTAGCCTAGGCTTCCATGATTTTGCCGGAAGTGCTGCCATTCACTATGTTGGTGGTTTAACCGCTTTAATTGGTGCATGGATGTTAGGCCCAAGAATTGGTAAGTTTGATAAAGATGGAACTCCACGAGGAATTCCAGGTCACAGCTTAACAATTGGTGCACTTGGATGTTTCATCTTATGGTTTGGCTGGTATGGATTCAATGGTGCAGCTGCTACAAATGGTATTCAGTTAGCTACAATCTTTGCGACAACTACAGTAGCACCTGCCGTTGCGACATGTACAGTTATGTTGATTACTTGGATTAAATATGGAAAACCAGATGTTGCGATGTGTTTAAATGGTTCATTGGCAGGTTTAGTAGCGATTACTGCAGGATGTGATGCCGTAAACGTATTTGGATCATTTGTGATTGGTATCTTATCTGGATGTATGGTTTGTTTCATTGTATGGTTGTTGGATTATAAATTAAAAGTAGATGATCCAGTAGGAGCTGTTGCCGTACACTTTGGAAATGGTTTATTAGGAACAATCTGTGTTGGATTATTTGCGTGTGGTACAGATACAATGCCTGAAGCACAAGGATTATTCTATGGCGGTGGATTCCATTTATTAGGCGTTCAATTATTAGGTTTATTGGCAATTGGTGCATGGACTGTTGTAACTATGTTTATTACTTTCTACATTATTAAAAAGACTGTTGGATTACGTGTTAGTGCACATGAAGAAATTGTGGGTCTTGATAAAATGGAACATGGATTGGAAAGTGCATATGCAGGTTTTGCCTTAGAAGCCGATGTTCCTGGTGATTATTTAGAAACAATTCAAGATTCTAGCTACACTCCAAGTGTAGAATTGGATGATGCCGTACCTACAAAAGTTATTCATAGTGATGGTTCTATTTCAAAGGTTGTTATTATTACTAAGGTTGAGAAATTTGATAAGATTAAGACTGCATTGAATGAAATTGGTATTGGTGGTATGACGGTCACAAAAGTATCTGGTTGTGGTGTGCAAAAGGGCCAAACAAGCTACTATCGTGGTGCTAAAGTAAATATGGAATTGCTTCCTAAATTAAAGGTTGAAGTTGTTGTAAGTGAAGTTCCTGTAGCAGATGTTGTTAAGGCAGCTAAAAAGGCATTGTATACTGGAAATATTGGGGATGGAAAAATCTTTGTCTACGATGTTGCGGATGTTGTTCGTATCTCAACAGGAGCTCGTGGCAAAGATGCATTAAAATATGAAGAATAATATAAAAATCATGGCTTGTAAAATTGCTCTTTTCTCTTATTCGTTACAAGCCAAAGGAAAAGGATCGAAAATCGATCCTTTTTAGTTTAATAAGTCTGTATCAAATACATCATCATTTAATTCTTCATCAATCATTTGGAAAAGTAATTCCTCGATGTCTTTACCATTTTCTAATTCTTCAAATAGATCGGGTCTTTCATAGAACATCTTATTAAAGAAGAATCCAGAAACCAATTGATCATTTTGTTCTTCTAAAGTACGGTGTTCGTTTTCTTCTACCCAAGGTCCTTCATTTTGAGTTTCAATAACTTGAATGCGTTCCAATTCAATTTCTTTATTATTCAGCTCTTCATTGATGAGCTTTCCAGTTACAGGATAAAATTCGTCTGTTCCAGAATCGAAGAAGGATAGTAAGAACATATCACTCTTTTCTAAACATAAATCGGCAATGGAACAAATCTGCATTTCTTCAGTAGAATAATCAATGCCTTCACAATTGATCATGAAATCATAGCTGCATACTATGTCTAAACTAGACATCACAAAATATGTCATATCCGCTAATGGAAGTCTTTTAGGGAATGTGATGGTTCTTGTGATGTCGTCCAATTGAAACTGAATGGTACAAATTTGAAATCTTTCCTTTAAATAGTCCGTTTTTTCTTCTATACAAATCTTTATACCTTCTTCAAAAGAATAATCGTGGAATTCAGAATCAATATCTAATAATTCATGTAGATATTGATTGGCGATTTCATGAAGTAAGATGAATTGATATTTTTCATCTTGTGGTGCATATTTGAATAATTCATTTAATGCAGGTTCTAATTTCTTGTTGTTTGTGATGGCTTCCATTGTCATATTCATCATAGAATCCATTTGTTTTTGTAGTTCCTTTTTCATTTCATTACTCCATATCCATATGTTTTAACATATTAAAAATATCATCGATTTCTTCCAAATTATCTTTAACTAGAGGAATATCTAATTTCTCACAAATAAAATCAAGCCAATTTAGAATATATGGATTTCTGGCATATACATGTTTAGGCTTACCAAAATGTTCGATGGCACCCAAAAAATTATTCATAATGACTTCATAATCTTCTTGATCTGGGTGAATTAAATCAAAGTGTAAAATTTGGTTATTTCTTAAATCAAATACTATATAGGCTAATGGATTGATGGGCCTTTCAAAACCTTCATCATTTGTGGGAACCATCATATAATCCATATCAATCGCAAGTTCTAAATCTCCATCCTTTATATTTTTAAAATAATCAATTAGATTTGAATCATTGACAAGGATCGTATTATAACGTTCTGGTTCCATAGGCCTAGGTACAGTATAAGAGAACCAATTTCCATCTTCATCTTTTTGTGTGTAAAGAATATCTCCTCCTTCAAAGATGGACTCTTGATAATCTTCATGTTTTAATGTTTCAATCAATCCTTTATAGGTTTCAATCAACATTTTGATTTCACCATAGTTTGGAAGGCTTGGAAAACTTTTCTTTTCAAAAGTTTTAAAATAAATCCAGTTCCCATTGCCACGAAAACGAAGACCTAATTGTTTGATAATTGAATACATTTCATCATCGATTTCATCACGATTTCCCCAATAACAAGTAATGCAGTTTTGATCGGACATCACAAACGTTGCAGGTACATTATAGTCGTCATTGCAGATTTGGCAAAAATCACTATAACCTTCCATGCCTCGATAAACACTGATACCTGTGCATGTTCCACTTTTACCCATAATGGATACGAAGTTTGGCTCTTCATTTTTCTTTGTTTCTACTGCAATTAAATCCATGTTCCAATATGAGTTCCAAGGCCTTAATTTTGTGATTTCAATAGCCAAATCATAGAGTTCTTTCCATTGTTCTAATGTTGCTGGTGTTGCCATAATACTTCCTCAACTTTATCGTATTAATAGTAACATTACTGCATGCTAAACTCAATTAAGATTCCTTAATGATTTTTCCAGATATATAATCAGGGATGAGTTCAAAACATTGTACACTAGGTCCGGAATATTTTAATTCATGATCAATATAATTTTGATCATCGGTAAATTTTAGGCAGAGTTGCGTGCATATTTCTTTGACTTTATCTGGATCATTTACCATCATTATTAATACCAGCTGGATCACTTACGATTTCACCATCTTTTTTAAAGCCTTTATCCATGACACAAAAACTAGCCTTATCACGTTGTTTTAAACAATCCATTTTATGTCCTTCTTTTGCTCCATGAAAATAGATATGTCCGTTTTTTTTCATCGTACCAATGTGTAATAGGAAAACCATAGGGGTATCCCGTATCACTGATTAAAGATAATACGCCATGAGGTTCATTGGTAAGTATCTCTATAAATTTTTTCTTCAGATAATTTTTGTTTGAATCTTCGCATTGTCTTAAACATAGTTAGCTCCTTTAATGAAAAAGGTGTAAATTGAATTACACCCTTATAAATTTGAATTCATAAATTCAATAATTCCGGCTTCAACTTCATTTTTGATTTCTGCATAATTATGAATTTCATGACGATAGCCAGAATATAATTTAGTTGTGACATGATGTCCAGTTTCTACAAGCCAGTTACTGACTTGACATACTCCTAGACCATATTCGCCAACTGGATCTTGATCACCAGCAATATTGTAAATAGGTAATTTTTTAGGTACTTTTTTGGCCCATTGAGTTCCTTCAATTGTAAGCATCATTTGGATAAAATCATAAATAGAACGATTGCTAGTAGGTCTTGTGAAGGCATCAAATGGATCTTGCGCATGGTCCTTTTGTACGTATGGATCATGGCAAATCCATTCATTTCCAATTTGAACTTCACCACAACGTTCGCACATCCAGCCCATAAGTGAGCCTACAACATTTGGATCAGACTCTTCACCGTGGCCTGCATCAATGATTTCTTTCAATTTTTCTTTAACTTCTTTAGCACCACGGAAAATGCCTGTTGTACCACAAATTGTTGCACCATTTAATTCATTTCCGTATTTTGCGATAAAATCTCTTGTGATAAATGAACCCATACTGTGACCAAATAAGAAGTAAGGTAAATTTGGATACTTCTCACATACAATTTTCTTTAATGTGTGTTCATCTTCCATCATGGTGTGACATCCTTTATCTCCCCAGTCACCCCAGACATTATTCACCATTGCGGTTTTTCCATGACCTACATGATCATCAGCGGCTACAATATAACCAGCATCTAGAAAAGCCGAAATCATATGGATATAGCGTCTTGAGTGTTCGCCAAATCCATGAATTAATTGAACGATTCCATTTGGCTTACATGCAGGAACATAAATCCAAGCTTGCACTTGATCGCGTTCATTATAAGATGTAAAAGATACTTCGTGTAACATACAATAATCCTCCTTTTTTTGTGTAATGTTAACTCGTTTTATATCTGTTTTTATTATATGCCCACAAAAAAACTATGTCATTTAGTTGACATAGTCTTTTTCATGAATTTATAAACGATGTACGCAAGCACAATGCCTGCAAGAATATCCGTTGGATAATGAACGCCCACATAGAGTCTAGAAAACGCAACAAGGATTGCGAGTATGAAAATTAGAATACTATACTTCTTAGGAAGACCATCATATACCATAAAGGCACAAATAAAGGCAGATGCGGTGTGTCCAGATGGAAATGAATAATCACTAGGTTTATCCACTAATGGAATAAGTTCATTAAACGCATCAAAGGGTCTAGGTCTTTGAAATATGAGTTTTAATACGACGAATAATACGGTACAAATCAAAAAGGCAATAATTGTTTCTTTTGCGAGTCTTCTAGTATCTTCATTTTTCTTGAACATATAAATCAATACGATTCCTAGAAGAATATATAAAAAGTATTCGTTTGTGATCAAGGTGAAGAAGGGTGTGAGTATGTAGTGACGAATGTTTTCTTGTATAAACAATAAAATTTTAATATCCATAGAAATTTTCCTTTCGATAGGAGTATTATACATATATAAAGATAGGAAGTGAAGTTATGCGACTTGAAAGAATGAGTTGGAAAGATTGCGAAGAATATTTTAAGGATCATGATATGGTGATACTTACAACGGGGAGTACTGAAAATCATGGAATCCACAATCCATTAGGAACAGATACTATGATTCCTAATAAGATTTTAGAACTAATTGAAAAACAAAGTGATGTATTGATTTGCCCAACCTTACCTTATGGGGATGCCGATTTTCATACAGAATACACGGGTACAATTTCAATTGGTAGTGATTTATTAGAAATGGTTATGAAAAGAATCAGTGATCGACTATATGATTGTGGTGCTCGACATTTTGTGTTCTTAAATGGACATGGAGGAAACACACATGCATTAAGTAAAGTATGTCGTCATTTATATAAGAAGGGAGCTGTGGGTACAATTTTTGACTGGTGGACTATTGCTGGAAAAATCAATCCAGAATGGGCCGGAGGCCATGGTGCAGGTCAGGAAACGGCAGCTATGTTGTATGTGGATGAAAGTTTAGTTCAAAAGGATAAGATTGAAGATTCAAATTTAAATCAGTTTACACCTCAATTAACAGCTTCCAATGCACAAACCGTAAACTTTAAAGGCGTGGATATTCCAGTTCCTAGAAGTAATCGTTTAAGTAGTGATAATGGCTGGTTTGGAAAGGATCATCCTAAATATGCAACGTATGAATGGGGTAAAGAAATGGTGGAAGCTACGGCTGATTTTCTTGTGGAATATATGAAAGAATTTCAAAAGATGTAGTAATTCATTTCGAGTTGAACTATAATAAACGTACAAATAGGGGACAAATATTTTTGTCTCTTTTCTTTTCGTATGGAGGTTTTAATGGAAATCATTATCTTAATATTATTATGCGTTGTGATTGTATGCTTGATTGTTTTGTTGATGCAAAATAAGTCGAAGGAAGTAGAAACTTCAAGTGCAGATTCTTTGATTCTACAAAAGAATTTTGAATATCTTTTAAAACAAGTACAGGATGTTCAAAAGAATCAGGCTACTTCAAAAGTGAGCTTGAATCAAATGGAAGAGTATTTATATCGTATGAATATGGTCATGACAAATACAAAACTTAGAGGAAACTGGGGAGAATATCAATTGGATATGCTTCTAAGCGTATATTGTGGTCAAAATCCATCTATCTATTCGATGCAGTATACTTTGCCAAATGGAAAGATTGCGGATTGTGCTTTTCATTTACCAGACACGAATAAAGTGTTGTGTATTGATTCAAAGTTTCCTATGGAAAATTATATGAATCTTCAGGAAGATATGGATACATATCTAAGACCTTTTAAGATGAATATGAAAAAACATATTGATGATGTAGCAAATAAATATATTAATATGGATACGATGCCTTATGCTTTATTGTTTGTGCCTAGTGAAGCGATTTATCAATTTGTATGTGCTAAATGTGATGATTTATTTACATATGCCCTTCAAAAACATGTTATGTTGGTATCTCCAACTACACTTGTAGCGGAAGTGATGACTTTACTATCAAGTACAAAGGATTTTTATCGCACAAGCCATATGGAAGAAATCGAACGAAATATTTTGTTGCTGCAGGAGGATGCGAATCGTCTTGTAGAAAGAAGTGTAAGGGCAGAAAAAATGTTGGAAACTTTGGCAACACAATTCCATGCGGTTTCTATTTCTGCACAAAAATTATCAAGTCGAATGACTAAGATGGGAGAAGACGAATGATTAGTACATTAAAAGGAAATATATCATTATTGGATTTTGATTTGATTGTGGATCCAACCAATCAACAAGTTTTACCAATGCAAGGAGTGAGCGCACAGATATTTCATCAGTCTGGAAATGAAATGATGAAGGCTTGTCAGGCTTTAAATGGTTTAGAAGTAGGAAAAGCTAAGATGACAGAATCTTTTAATTTGCCATGTAAAGCAGTTATTCATACGTGTGGACCTCGTTATATAGATGGCGCTCATAATGAAGATGAATACTTGGCTGCATGTTATTGGAATAGTATGGCATTGGCGTATGATTATATGCGAAAAAATGATATGGAATCGATCAATATTGCCTTTCCATGTATTTCTACAGGTATCAATGCATATCCAAATCATGAGGCTTGTGCAATTGCGATTCAAACCGTAAAACGATTAATGAATAAGTTTCCTGAGACAAGGGCTATTCATGTATGTTTTGTGTGTGATAAAACCGAAGATTATATGTTATATAAAGAGGCATTAAGACTACGATGAAATCCATGGTTGATTTATCCCATGAATTTTTAAAGCCAGTTCTTCATAAACAAGCAATATGTGTGGATGCGACATTAGGACAGGGAAAAGATACAGATTTCTTTTTGTCGCAGAATGTGCATAAAGTATATGGCTTTGAAATTCAAAGGGATGTTTTTGAAAGTACAAAAGAACGATTGGATGATCAAAGAACTTGTTTCTATAATGTTGGACATGAACATATGGAAGAATATATTTATGAAGAAGTGGATGCGATAATATTTAATTTTGGGTATTTTCCTCAAGGTGATCATGGCATCACAACCCAATCTTCTTCAAGTGTAAGTGCAGTTAGACAAGCTTTAAAACTTTTAAAAGTAAAAGGAAGAATGGCACTTGTGATGTATCCACATGAATCGGGACAGGAAGAAGCTAAATGTATGGAAGAGTTTTTAAAAACACAAACATCGATTCAGGTACAGAAAGTACAAAACTTGTTGTTGGATCATTGTCCATACTTATTATTAATAGAAAAAAGAAGATAAAAATCCGTAGTATTATTATGATAAAATTTAAGTAGAGATATTCGAATAGAAAAGAGGGTGACATGCATGTTTCTAACTATCTTTATCATAATAATCTTAGTATTCATCTTGTTAGAACTAGCTTCTATTAAAGATGAAATCAAAAAGAACAATGAACTTCTAATTCAATGTCTAAAGAAAAAAGAATAAGAGGCTGATTTAAAAAGCCTCTTATTTACTTTGTAGCATGAAATAATAGATTTCTGGTTTTGCCATAAAACGAAGATTTACGTGTGTGCATCCTACACCGGATGAAATGATGTATGGAAAGGCAAGACGTTTTGCGTGGGAACGATTCAATGATTTTGCCCCATCTATCGATTTATATCCACCAAAAATAGGAAATGTGATTTGATTGCCATGAGAGTGTCCACATAATGCAAGGGATATTGATTTTGTGGATAATTCTTCATTAGTCAGTGTATCTGGCATGTGAGTAATGAGCAGATTGTATTGTTTGTCTGACGTTGAAATTTTACTTGGATCTGGAATATTTGATAATGCACTTAATGTAATGCCTTCCTCTTTTTTGTTTGTAAGAAGAATTGTTTCATTTTCTAATATTTCAAATTGTGCCTGATTTAAAATGGAACGAACTACGTCGTTGTTTGCATCATCCTTTTCGCCTAAGACACAAAACTTACCTAGTGGAGCATGCATCTTAGATAATTTATTGGTGATATAATCCATGTCTTCTTGATTCATTTGACAGGTTTCATCAAATAGATCGCCACCAAAAATCAGAATGTCTGGATCTAAATGTTCAATTTTATTAAAGAGTTTGTCGGCTCTTTTTTTATTTTCAAATTTACCATATTGCACATCCGTAAAATAAACAATGGATACATCATTCATTGAGGATGGAATCTTTTCATCTTTCAATGTTTTATATTGTACACTCAATTGTTCGGGCTCAACATTTTTTGCGATTTTCAAAGATCCTAGCATACTTAATACGATTGCAAATAATATGGCAATGATGATAAACATTTGTTTCTGTAACTTTGTCATGAAACTATTTTATCATAAAATAGAAAAGACATCACTAGGATGCCTTTGTTGCTCTTGGTTTTCTTGCATGGAAATTGTTCTTACGATTCTTTTGAAGTTCTTCCATTGTTTGTTTTGAATTCAAGATAACTGGAATTACAATTGGGTTTCGATGTGTCTTCTTGTATAAGAATGGTTCTAATGTAGAGCGTACACAGTTTTTGATTTCAGAGAAAGTGGTTTTCTCTTTCATCTTTTCTTGAAGAGAATTATTCACAATATATTCAGCTTCTTTGATCAATCCCTGTGAATCTTTAATGAAGACAAATCCACGTGATACGATGACTGGTCGCATTAAGATTTTGTTTTCTTTTGAATCGATAGCTAAGATAACAGCAACTAATCCATTATCGGCTAAGATTCGACGATCTTTTAAAACAGCAGTGGATAATCCGGAAATATCATTTCCATCGACATAAATATCGTCACCTTGGTATCGCCAGTCACTTTGTAGTACTTTGTGATCTCTTAAAATTAAAATATCTCCATTTGCGCATACAAAGATATTCTCTTTAGGAATACCTGTTTCCATTGCGGTTTGACGGTGTTGCATCAACATCTTATATTCACCATGAATTGGCATAAAATAGGTTGGACGAACTAACTGTAACATTAGTTTTTGTTCTTCTTTAGAAGCATGTCCCGTTGTATGCAAGTTATTTAAGATGGATTTTGTCAATACTGTAGCACCCGATCTAAATAAATTATCAATAACACGATTGACACTGGATTGGTTTCCTGGAATTGGATTACTTGAGAATACGATTGTATCTCCAGGTTTTAAGTGAATAAAGCGGTGTGTACCATTCGCAATCCTTGATAGGGCAGCCAAAGGTTCACCCTGACTTCCTGTACAAATAATACAAACTTTATCATCTGGTGTATAAGCTAATTCTTCAGGACTTAAGAAGTCTGAATTTTTAACTTTGATTGTTCCCATCTTTCGTCCAATATCGACAACATTTTCCATACTTCGACCAAATACGATTACTTTTCTACCAAATTTAGTAGCAGCTTCAATGATTTGAGCAACACGATGTACGTTGGATGCGAATGTCGCAACAATTAAACGCTGTTTTGTCTTACGCATAATGTCCTGGATTTCATTGGCAACTTTTCTTTCTGAAATAGAGAAGTCTTCAACTCCAGAGTTTGTAGAATCTGACATCAATAAGTCTGGTTTTGTGACACCGATAAATGCCATTTTCTGATAGTCTGCATTTGTTCCAACAGGAGTTAAGTCAAATTTGAAGTCACCTGTGTGGACAATAGATCCATTAGGACATGTGATATGTACACCTAAAGAATCGGGGATAGAGTGGATGGTATTGAAGAAACCAACTTTAAAGTATTTTGTTGAGATACTTGAGTTTTCATCAATTTCTATAATTTTTGTTTTTTCTAGTCCTTTATGTTCACTTAACTTTTTAAGAATCAAAGCCTTCGCAAAACGAGGTGCATAGATAGCATCAATTTGGACTTGTTTTAGTAAGAATGGAATTCCTCCAATATGATCCTCGTGACCATGGGTAATTACTAAAAACTTTCTTTTTTTGTTCATGCGAATCAAATGATGATAATCAGGAATTACATAGTCAACTCCTAATAGTTCATCACCTGGAAACAAAACGCCACAATCTACGATACAGATTTCATTTTCGTGTTCGTAGCAATACATATTTTTACCGACTTCGCCTAATCCCCCTAAGGCGTAAATCAAAGTATCACCTTTTTCAACGTGATTTTTTGCATGATATGGTTTTTTGTTCGATGCATGCCCAAACGCTTGTTGTTGTGTTTTTGGCATATTCGACCTCTTTCTATAATTTAATGACTCTATTGTTATTATAGCAAAGCTACGCGATTTAAAAAAGCAGAAGCTTAAATGACTTCTGCCTCATCATCACTTTTCCATGGATTATTGGCATCAATATGATCGTAGAAAAGAGTACCTGATAAGTGATCGATTTCGTGTTGAAGGCAAATTGCGAAATATCCTTCCGCTGAAATTGTTACATTTTTATCTTGAATCAAATCATAACCACGAACTTTAATTCTTGCATGACGGAAAACATGTCCTGGATGTTCGCCTTTTACGGATAAACAACCTTCTCCATTATCTAAATATGCGTTTTGTACGGATTCGGAAATGATTTTAGGATTGACTAGTGCAACTTCATCTACACCATCTTCATAAGGAATCACAACCGCAATCATTTGTTTTAAAACACCAACTTGTACAGCTGCAATACCAACGGCCGGCTGTAAACCTTCGGCTTCGGCAATTTCATCATCTTGTGAATTACGCACATAATCTAACATGGCCTGTAAAAGTTCTCTGTCCTCATTTGATAAAGGCAATTGAACAGGTTCACTTTGCATACGAATTCTTTCGTCTGTATCCAATATAATATCTTTGCTTGTTATTTTCATAGTAATCATCCTCGCAAACATTCTATAGCATTTTCGAATTATTGACAAATGATTTTTGAAAATATGCTCCCGAGTTTGACAGTTGAAAAAGTAAAAAGTGCTAGAAAGCCTTTATTCAAGGTTTAATCTAGCACTTTCGTTTTTTTGAAATGTTGTATGTGATTTCTATTTTGAAAATTTTTTTACTATTTTGTTTAAATCACTTGGTCTATAGTACTTTCTGTTTAGTTGTAGCTCGAAACATCTTTCTAATGCATCTAATGCCTGACTTCCACTATAGATGGATTTGTAGTACATGTCATCCATATTTACTACATTCATATTTCGTAATGTTTTTATTAGGTTTGATGTTGTTACATGAGTTAAGTTGTCATCCAACTTGCACTCCATAAGCCTGTATATAAGTAGTGCAGTGTAGCAGATCAAGAAATGTGCACGTATTCTTTCTGGCTTTCTCAAGAATACTGGTCTTGCATCGAAATTAGTCTTCATGATTCTAAAACAGTCTTCGATTTTGTATCTATTTTGAGCTACTGCTAGGATGTCTTTGGCTGAATCGTCAAGGTTTGTTGCGACGGCATAGAATCCATCGTATTTTTCTTCTTCATGGATTTTATCCATATCCAATACATAATTAGCTGTATCAGATGATGTGTTCTTAAGGAATCGACGTATATCGTTGGGTCCTTTTTTTATCTTTTCAGGATCTTTAAGTCTTAATAACTTTTTAGCACGTTCAAGCTGTCTTTCGCGGATAGTCCTTTGGTATTCCATCATCTTTCTAGAGAAAGTGACAATGATATATTGATGTAATGTTCCTTTGGCTTTTACTTTTTTTGTTCGACCGTTCTTGTATACTTTTTCTTCATAAAGTCCTGTATCCATGGCTGTGTTGGCTGGAATCACTTTATAGGCAAAATCATTGTATAGACTTAGATTGTTTGCGTCTTTTTTATTAAATGTTCGCATTTCTTTCAATGTGATCGCATCGTCATTTGACAATAGACGGTAGTTTGAATCGTTGAATACGATATCTTTGATCTCTTGTCCAAGTTTTTTTACTGACTGTGTAACGATATAGGCTCTACCACCCATATCATTGAATTTACGGATATTGTAGGATCCAAGTCCTGCATCCGCACAATATATGAACTTTTTGTTTCCGGTCATTTTTATAACTTCTTTTTCAAGTGGAACGGCAGTAAGCTGTTCATTTGTGTTTCCTGGATGAATACACATAGAAATAGGGATTCCACGTCTGTCCATGATAAGCCCCATTTCAACAATAGGAGATGTCTTGTTTTCCTTACTGATTCCGAACTGACGAAGTCCAAGGATAATTTCTCCAGTAACTTCGTCAACAATCTCCTCATCAGGTTTTTCTGTTTCAAAGAAATAGTTTGTACAGTCATAGTACATAACTGAAGTATCTCGTTTAACGATGTTTTCGGAATTGTCAAAAAGATGTTTTAAATATTGGTCACTGTTTCTGTCTAGAATATCCAGGAAACGAATCATATGTTGGTATTCAACCTGAGGTTTCTCATAGTATGTATCAAGTTTATCGTATGTTCCATATTTACTGGCAGGATCCAGAATCCTTGCATAGGTAAGAAACTGACAGATTTTATTACAGTCGTAGGTGATCTTTCGGTCAGAAGAAACTGATTTAAAAAAATCAGACGGATTCAATTTGGCATAGATATCCTTAAGATACAGATATCCAATGTTCAAACTAGTAGAATTCGAACAAGGAGAATCTGTAGAAGGGATTCTTTCATTAAAGTCCATAGTAACAATGAATTCAGATCTGCCAGAACGATATTCCTCATTCATTTTTTTTACTTCGTTTTTAGCGTATTCCAAGGGATTATCCGTTATAAGAAGAAGCTCAGAATGTTTACCTAATCTTTTGATGTTTTTGGTTGTCGTTTTTTTACCATTTCTAAATCCCTGCTGAATATAGTAAGTAGGATCTTTAAGTCGTTTATCATAATACAGTTTCATAGAAGCAGCCATCCTTTACAACTATTATACCACAATTACAACACATACAACAGTAAAAAATAAAAATTTGACGAAAAAAAAGCCGTACATAAACGACATTTGGCTATTTTGGCTATGAGCAAGTGTTAAACTCCCGAGTTCTCTGTCCTCATTTGATAAAGGCAATTGAACAGGTTCACTTTGCATACGAATTCTTTCGTCTGTATCCAATATAATATCTTTGCTTGTTATTTTCATAGTAATCATCCTCGCAAACATTCTATAGCATTTTCGAATTATTGACAAATGATTTTTGAAAATATGCTAAAATAGAATTTATGATGGGGGGATTTACATGTCCGAACAAAAAAAGAAGGGAAAATTATCATTTTTCGCATTGGATCCAAAGTGTGATAAGTATATTAATTGGGCGGTGTCGCTTCTTTTGTTGATTGGAACATTTACGATTGTATCAACCAATGTAGGAAAAACGACATATGCTCCTAACATTGTCCCAAAAGTAATTGTTAAACAAAGTGTATTTTGCGTATGTGGATATATTGCCATGTGGTTTATGAATCGTTTGTTTCGCTTTCGATGGTATTCAAAAGCAGAATGGTTTATTGTTCCACTTTGTTTGTTCATAATGGTACTTCCATTTGCGTTTCCAGAAATTGGAGGAAGCCATGCCTGGATTCAGGTTGCCGGTATATCTTTGCAGCCAAGTGAATTCGCAAAACCATTATTGCTGATTATTTGTGCGACATGCTTGTATCGCGCAAAAAAGAAATCAATTATGTTAAAGGAAAAGGGTAGACTCTTTAAAAGGGCGTGGGCCGCATTTATTTGTATATGTATCATTGTGCTTTTTCAAAAAGATACAGGAACCGCTGTTATCATTGGATTTATCTTTATATCTTGTATCATGATTCCAAAATATCCTGTTTTACAACATACACAACGCGTATTAAAAGTACTTATTTATGGAGGAATTATTTCTGGCGTTGTTTTGTTTGGATTTACAAATATAGGAAATGAAATCTTAAAACATACGCCCTTTGCACATATTGCGGTGCGTGTTGAAAACTTCAAAAATCCATATAACGATGTTTATGGGGATGGATATCAACCAGCCAATTCTTTGTATGGAATCGCAAGCTCGAATATTGTTGGAAAAGGCATTGGAAACTCGGCACGTAAATATGGTTATTTAACACAGGCTGACAATGACTATATTTTAGCTGTATTGATTGAAGAAACAGGTATCTTTGGTTTGTTTGGATTGGTTATTCTGTATGGAATTATTGAATTTCGCTTATTTTATTATGCCTTTAAAACAAGTGAGGATATGTACAAAATAATATTGGGTGGCGCAGGCGTTTATCTATTTATGCACTTCTTTTTGAATGCTGGTGGTGTGGCTAGCCTGATTCCTTTTACCGGAGTACCCCTACTATTTATAAGTAGTGGAGGTACAAGCTTGATTTCAATTATGTTGACAATGGGATTGGCACAAAACTGCATTTGTGCAATCCGAAGAAGGGAGATGGATCGATTATCATGAGAATTGTAGCGGGAAAATATGGGTCTAGATCATTAAAAAGTCCTAAAAATGATGCGACTAGACCAACACAAGATAAAATTAAAGGGGCCATCTTCTCAAGTTTGGGGAACATGTTTGATGGTGGTAACTTTTTAGATTGTTACAGTGGAACTGGAAATATGGGCTTAGAAGCTGTGAGTCGCGGAATGGATCATGCGACTTTGGTGGACAATAATAAAGGGGCCATTTCTGTCATTAAGGAGAATGTAAAGAGTTTAAAGGCAGAAAAAGAGACCAAAATTATTTGTGGAAATATTTTTAGTGTATTGGAACGTTTGACTTTAAAGTATGATGTAGTTTATATTGATCCTCCGTATGCGAAACAGGAAAATGAAAAGTTGATTCAAAAATTAGAGGATTTGGATATTGTAAAATTAGATGGAGTTATTGTAGTGGAAAGCCTGCAAGAAGAGGTGTGGCCAGAAAAAATAGCTTCATTCATAAAATATAAAGAGAAGACATATGGTATTACGCGTATTTCTTATTATCAAAAAGAGGAGAATTAAGAATGAAAATAGCAGCATTTTGCGGAACATTTGACCCAGTTACTTATGGTCATTTAGATATTATTGAAAGAGCAAGTAAGTTGTTTGATCAGTTAGTGGTCTTTATTTCGCCAAACTCAGATAAAAATAATGAGTTTACAGAGGAAAAAAGATTAAAATGGTTGAATGAATCAACGAAGCACTTGTCAAACGTAACATGCAAGATTCAGTCGGGATTAGTTGTCGAGGCATGCAAAAGTGTGAATGCGACTGTGCTGGTACGTGGAATTCGTAATGGTGTGGATTGTACATACGAGCAAAACATGGCGTTTATGAACGCAAGATTGAATGAGGACATTGAGACAGTATGTTTATTTACTCGTCCTGAATATAGTTTGTACTCAAGTTCAAACGTAAGAGAACTATTTAAATATGGTCAGGACATTTCGGGATTTGTTCCTGCTTGTGTATTAGAAGATCTAAAAAAAGGAGAAGAATAAAATGGAAAAGTTTATTGATTGGTTAAAGGCAAATGGATATCAATATAAAGATGAAGATATTTATCTAGAAGCTTGTACACACTCTTCGTATGCCAATGAACATCATCGTGAAATGGGAGACAATGAGCGCTTAGAATTTATGGGAGATTCTGTTTTACAAATTTGGAGTGCTACACAATTATTTTTGATGGAACCCAAAATGCGTGAAGGACAAATGACAACACTTCGTGCACAGACAGTGTGTGAATCTACATTAGCCGTATTGAATAGACAATTAGGATGGTATGAATTCTTGCGTCTAGGTGTTGGTGAAGAAAAAACGGGTGGACGCCATAGAGAAAGTATTTTGGCCGATCAATTTGAAGCTTGCATCGGAGCTATTTATATTGATCAGGGATATGCCGTTTGTGACGAGATTTTGACAAAATATATGAAGCCAGTATTTAAACAAGAAAAGAGTGAGGCTGTTACAGACTATAAAACACATTTACAAGAGGTGATTCAGGCAGATTCTAGAAAGACAATTCAATATAAATTGTTAGAAGAAAAAGGTCCAAGTAATGCACCAACCTTCACAATGGGTGTGTATTTAGATGATATTTTATTAGGTCAGGGAACGAGCAGCACAAAGAAAAAGGCGGAACAAAAAGCAGCTAAGGATGCTTTTGAAAAGATGGCAAAATAAAATGGAAGTATTTGAGAAATTACTAGATCCGGAATTATATGCGTATTTTAAAAATGCGACTTTTTATGAGAATCCTGTATTTCATACAGCGCATAAAATGGTTGATTTTTACATTGAATTTGAGAATGTAATTCCTTTGGAAATTTATGAACAGATCATTACTAAGCTTCAGCTTTCTTTGCATACTCATGTAAAGTTGCATATGCACACAAAGAATAGCGTTATTGAAATGGATGAACTGGATCGTTATGTAAATTATTTTGTGGAAAAATATAGTGATGTGAAGGATTTTCGCTTTCTACATCCTTATTTGGAAAATGATACAATCTGTTTTTCTACGCGCGATGAGTCTCGTCTTGCTGCTTTAAATTTGGCTTTACCTTCATTAATGGAAAAGTTAGAGGATGTAGGGATTACGCAGGAAATTGTGTGTAAAAAAGTTGAAGATGATATAGAGATTGAAACGGCAAAGGTTCAAGTGAGTGCACCAGTTATTAAACAAGAGCCAGTTAAGAAGCAGTATCCTTCTTCAAACAGCTATAAGAAGGAATCAGCTACAACATATAAGATTGCAGATTTACGAGTGGGCTATTCAAATGTTCAAATTGAAGGACATATTTTCGATATTGATAATCGTGTTATGAAGAGTGGTAAAACTTTGCAGATGTTGTATATCAGTGATTATGATGATGCGATTGTTGCCAAACGTTTTGAAGGGGCAAGATGTCCTATTGAAGAGATTCAAGCGGTAAAAAAAGGCATGCATGTTGTGTTAACGGGTGAAGTTGTTTATGATTCATTCTCAAAGTGCGACTCTTTTATGGTTCGTAAATTAGAAATCTCAAAGGAAAAGAAAAGAGAAGATCATGCGAAAGTAAAAAGAACGGAATGGCATGTTCACTCTAATTTTTCAGAAATGGATGGTGTTTGTGCAATCGAAGAATTTATTCAGACTGCCTATGACTGGGGTATGGATTCTATCGGTGTGTGTGATCACCAGGTCGTACAGGCTTTTCCAATGGCACAACATAAGATTGAGGCTTTGGTCAAACAAGATCCGAATCGTGAATTTAAAATGTTGTATGGTTGTGAAATGCTTGTGGCAGATTCTAAATATCATATTGTATATAATAATGATCATCGCAAACTTGAAGATGCAACATTTGTCGTGTTTGACTTAGAAACAACGGGTCTTTCAAATACGCGTGATGAAATTATTGAATTTGGTGGGGTTAAGATCAAAAATCGTGAAGAGGTTGGACGTTTACAGATGTTCATTAATCCAAAGCGTACAATTCCTGCCCACATTTCAAATTTAACGCATATTACACAAAATGATGTAGATCGTGCAAAACCTATTGAAGATGCTTTAGATGAGTTGTTAGAATTTATTGGAGATTCTATTTTAGTTGCACATAATGCGACATTTGACGTTGGCTTTATGAATGCAGCCTGCAGAAAAACAGGTCGTGATGAACTGACAAATCCTGTGATTGATACATTGCCACTATCGTATGCGATGCTTCCGGATGATCAAAAGCGATTTAATCTAGGAAGTGTATGTCGTCATTATCGTGTGAGTTATGATGGTGAAGGTGCGCACCGTGCCGACTATGATGCGGATGTACTTTCACAAGTCATGTATAATATGATGAATCAATTAGGACATGAAGCTACTTTAGATACATTAGTTGATATGGAAAGTGGATGTGAGAAATACGCTTCGAAAAAACCATATGAGAGAAATCGTCCATATCATATGACGGTATTTGCAAAGAATAAGGATGGTTTAAAAGAATTGTTTGAATTGATTACTTTATCACATACACAATATTTGGTGAGTATGGGTAAAGAAAATGGTCAGCCTCGTATTATTAAGGAGGAAATCTCAAAGAAGTGGGATAACGGCAACTTATTAATTGGTTCTTCTTGTCAGAATGGTGAAATTTTTGAATTGGCGCATACGCGAAGTAAAAAAGAATTATTGGAAGCTATGGGCTATTATGACTACATTGAGTTACAGCCATTAGAGTGTTATAAGAATTTATTGGATCGTGGAAGCATTACAGATGTGGATGATTTGAAGTGGTATTTGCAGTTTATCTATGATACCGCAAAAGAAGCGGGTAAGATGGTGATTGCTTCAAGTGATGCACACTATGTGAATCCTAATGAGAAACGTCTTCGTGATGTATATATTAATGCCAAGGCAATTGGTAATGCTAGACATCCTCTATATATTTATAATAAACAAGCGCGTAAAGCTACGAGCAATCCAAATCAGCATTTGTTGACGACGGATGAGATGTTGAAGGCATTTGAATGGATGGGTGAAGATGTAGCTTATGAGGTTGTTGTGGAAAACACAAATAAATTGAAGTTATTAACAGAGCCTATCTTTCCAATCAAAGATAGGTTGTATCCACCTGACATTGAGGGGTCTGACCAAAAGTTGCGTGATATTTGTTTTGAAACAGCTCACCAATGGTATGGAAATGATTTGCCAGACATTGTAGAGAAACGTTTAACTCGTGAGTTAGATAGTATTATTGGTCATGGTTACTATGTAGTATATTATATTTCACACTTACTAGTTAAGAAGAGTAATGATGATGGATATCTTGTAGGTTCGCGTGGATCTGTAGGATCTAGTTTTGTTGCGACAATGTCCAATATTACTGAGGTAAACCCATTAACACCTCACTATGTATGTAAAAATTGTCAGCACTATGAGTTTTTAGATGGGGATGAAGCTAAGTCTGGTTTTGATTTGCCGGATAAGCTGTGTCCGGTTTGTGGTGAAATCATGCGTGGAGATGGTCAGGATATTCCGTTTGAAACATTCTTAGGTTTTGAAGGGGATAAAGTTCCCGATATCGATTTGAACTTTTCCGGTGAATATCAACCGAATGCCCATGCCTATACAAAAGAAGTATTTGGAGATGATCACGTCTTTAGAGCAGGTACTGTAGGTACGGTTCAGGAGAAGACGGCGTATGGTTATGTTAAAGGATATGAAGAAGAGATGGAGTGTGAGCCTTTTAATGAGGCAAAGCGTGTAGATTTGGCTAAGGGTTGTGAAGGTGTAAAAAGAACAACGGGTCAGCATCCGGGTGGTATTGTCGTTGTGCCATTGGATATGGATGTGCATGATTTTACGCCTGTTCAATATCCTGCAAACAATCCAAATGCGACTTGGAAAACAACGCACTTCGATTTCCATCAGATTCATGATAATATCTTAAAATTTGATATTTTAGGTCATGTCGATCCTACGGCTATGAAAATGTTGGAGAGAATAACGGGGGTGAATGTTCGTCAGATTCCTATGAATGATCAGGAAACTATGGCTATATTCTCGACAACTGAATCACTAAAAATCGATACGACAAAATATAATGAAGTTACAGGAGCCGCGGGTATTCCTGAGTTTGGTACACCATTTGTTCGTGGTATTCTTGAACTTACAAAGCCGACAACGTTTGCGGAATTAGTCACAATTTCTGGTTTGTCTCATGGTACCGATGTTTGGTTGGGAAACGCCAAAGATCTAATTGATAATGGTATTTGTAAGTTGAATGAAGTTATTGGTTGTCGTGACGATATCATGGTTGATTTGATGGGGTATGGTGTTAAACCAAAATTATCATTTACGATCATGGAAAGTGTTCGTAAGGGTAAAGGTTTAAAAGATGAGTGGGTTACCGAAATGAAGGCGAACAATGTACCAGAATGGTTTATTGATTCTTGTACAAAAATTAAGTACATGTTCCCTAAAGCCCATGCGGTTGCCTATGTTATGATGGCTGTGCGTATTGCGTGGTTTAAGGTACATATGCCAGTACATTATTATTGTATGTATTTTAGTATACGTTGTGATGCTTATGATGTGCAGACCATGATTCAGGGTGAAGCTGCAATTCGCCAAAGAATGGCGGATATCAAACATATGAAAGAGGATAAAACACAAAAGCCAAGTGATAAAGAGTTAGCTATTTATGATACGTTAGAACTTGCTTTAGAGATGGTTTTGCGTGGATTTAGATTCTCAAACATTAGCATTAATCGTAGTGCGGCTACTGAATTTATTGTGGATCCAGACGATCCAAAAGCGATTATTCCGCCTTTCACAAGTATTGATGGTTTGGGTTCAAACGTAGGTTTGTCTGTTGTAAAGGCAAGAGAAGAAAAACCATTCCTATCTAAGGAAGATGTACTGAAGCGTACACAGCTTTCAAAAACATTAGTTGAAAAGTTAGCGGATATGAATGCTTTAGAGGGATTGGATGAAGAAAATCAAATGACACTGTTTTAGGCAGTGTCTTTTTTAGAGCGTATGTAAATTTTTATAATTATGTAATGATATGGTAAAATATTTACATTATTGTAGAATGAGTATAAAAAAGAACGGATATAATATAACGCTTGGTATTTTTATTGGGTTGATTGCCGGTGTTATTATTGGAATTATTATGCCGGAATGGGCAAATATGGGCATTGAGTGTGGTTTCCACTATTTATATGTCGGCATTAAAAATGATGATTTCCCCACTTGTATTCACAAGTTTAGTTATGGGGATCATTAGAATTGGGGATATTGCCAAAACAGGTAAGGTAGATTTATATACCTTATTATGGTATACGGGTACAACGGCTTTAGTTTCAGGTTTAGGTTTGGTTTTGCCTCGTATGTTGCATTTGGGTAAGAATGTGCATATTGTTACGACAAAAACACAAGTGGAGGCTGCGACATTTAATGGATTGTTGGATACTTTACAGAATATTATTCCGCCAAATCCAGTGGAAGCTTTCGAATCAGGAAATATACATTAAGTATTAGCTTTTGCGGTAATTATTGGACTTGCATGTTTGGCTGTTCAGGAAAAGGCGGATCCATTTATTAATTTGCGTGATTCCATTTATCAAATTTCTACTTTTATTATTAGTAAGATCATGTATGTGACTCCATTTGGAGTATTCGCATGTATCGCTACAGTTATGTATTCAAATGGTGTGGATACAATGCTTCAATTAGGACAAGTATTATTGGCATTGTATATTACGTTCTATTTATATGCGTTTATTATTTATGGTGGTATGGTCAAATTTTATGGAAAATACAGTCCAATTCAAATTTTTAAGGGTATCGCACCTGTAGGATTGAATGCGTTTGGTACTTGTTCAAGTAGTGCTACGATTCCCATTTCATTAAAGTGTGCAACTGAAAAAATTGGCATTCCAGAAGAAATTACTTCGTTGACTCTTCCTTTAGGGACAACTATCGATATGGATGCAGTTTCGATTTTGATGTCATTGATGATCACATTCTTTGCGACTGCACTTGGTATTGATTTAAGCATTGGTACAATGGTTACAGTACTTGCTTGTAACGTATTGTTAAGTATTGGAATTAAGTGGATCTGAGAAACGTTTTTATATTCTGCTTTTCTAATTTGTCATACTGACGATACATTGACTGCACCTGATTTTAAATCCTGTCATCTTGACTTTTCACACTTTGTCGCAATGCAGGACACATTGATTCTAGATATGAAAAAATGTGGACACACAATGAAATCATGCTTTGGATTCTAGTATAAAGAATCTCTCATCCAGTTAGGTCTAAGGGTAAGCCCTGCTGGATGCAGTATGAGTTTACAGAGTACGGTCCACATGGATTGGAAATGCTCAAAAAACAAAAGCTATGCAAAGACTATATGCAAGGCCTAGAACCATGCTGAAAGCTTTGCGATGCTCCATTTCTCGCAATGAGAGAAAGAGAATCTCGTCATTTTAATGATGAGAGTACGTCAAAATGTTGAAGTTTTTGGCTCATTTTAAAAAGACAACAAATGATCAACTTGATCAGGAAGAACCTAAAAAAGAAGATACTGTTGTCTTATTAGAAGAGATTTGTGATTTGTTGAAGACTAGTAAAGAAGATAAATAAAGTAAATCAAATATGTAACTAACAAGAGTATGCCGGCTTTTTTGTCGAGTACTCTTGTTTTTTTAGTGCAAATATAAAGGACAAGACCAATCAATATTGCGACAAAGGAATCGATGATAAAGTTAGGTTCAAAAGGTACGGGAGTAATAAGTGCACTAGCCCCTACGACAAATAGGATATTAAAGATATTAGATCCGATGATGTTTCCAATCGCGATGTCGGCATTGCCTTTTTTTGCAGCAGTTACAGAAGTGACAAGTTCTGGTAAGGATGTTCCTAAGGCAACAATGGTTAGTCCGATAAATCTTTGGCTGACACCTAATGAGATGGCAATGTTTGTGGCTGCATCTACCGCAAAGTTACTTCCAATCATTAAACATACAAGTCCGAGTGGAATAAATAATGGGTTTGTTTTTTTGATTTCAGTTTCTTCCATTTGATTCTTAGACATTCTAAAGATGTAGTATAAGTAACCAAGAAAGAATACCCACATAATAATTCCATCTAAACGAGAAATTGTTGTGTTGATGCCTAATAATATCAATACAAGTGTTACAAGCATCATAAATGGCATTTCATATTTGATTGTACTATTTTGAATATGTAATGGACGAATGAGTGCTGTAATGCCAAGAATGATTCCTACATTTAAAATATTACTTCCAACAACATTTCCAATTGTGATGGCTGCATTGGATTTTAATGCAGCTGTAATGGAAACAAAGGCTTCTGGAAGACTGGTTCCCATCGCAACGATAGTAAGTCCAATGACAAGTTGGGGTATGCCAAAGCGTGATGCGATACTGCTTGATCCATCAACGAACCAATCGGCTCCTTTTAGTAGTAGAATAAATCCTAATACTAATAAAATTATATTCATATGTTTTCCTCCTGGACCAGATAAAAATAAAAAGACTCTGGTCTTATATACCAAAGTCTTGCCATTTCATCACAGTCCGGATTTAACATCGTATTGACGAAGCTGTAAACACATATATGTGCAGGCTACTCCCTTTATGGGTTTATTATACATATTTTGGTCAATAAATTCTATATTTAATTGTAAAAATATCTTAACAAATGCCAGTTTTCTAGAAAAGCCACTATTGATTGCGTATTAGATGAATAAATCAAAAGATAAAACGATGCCTATTTTGTCGACTTCTTTATTGGGGAATGGAAAAAGGATTTAATGTTTCAAGTATCACATCGATCTTCTCAGTAAGTGAAGAGTCGATTAAAAAGCTATTGATGAAAGCTTAGGCCAAGCTGCAAAGAGATGGTCGCAAAGATGGATTAATTCTTTTGTTCAATGTTTGTGACGATTGATAGGACAAGATGAAAAATCTCTTCTTTTCTTTTCAGTCTGTGATATAATAAAGTGACTTTGAAAGGATTGAAAAAATGGTATTTCTTTTATTAGTATTAGGTATGGTCCTTTTAATGAAGGGTGCAGACTTGTTTGTGGATGGCAGTGCAAGTGTGGCTCGTAAGTTAAAAGTACCTTCAGTTATTATTGGTTTGACAATTGTTGCGCTCGGAACAAGCTTACCAGAAGCGAGTGTGAGTATTACGGCTGGCTTAATGGGCAGTAATGAAATTGCGATTTCAAATATTGTGGGTTCTAATATTTTCAATACTTTGGTTGTGGTTGGAACAAGTGCAGTCATTGCTCCATTTTTAATGGACAAGGATATTTTGAATCGTGATTTAAAAATCAATATTTTAGTTAGTATTTTACTTTCGATTTTTGTGTTAAATGGAATGTTGAATCGCTTTGAAGGCATGATCTTCTTGGTTGGTTTGGTATTGTTTATTTTAAATTTGATTCGTAGTGCTAAAAAGAATCGTGTTGAGGATGAGGAAGTTGAAACTTTATCGGGAATCAAATGCTTGATTTATATCGTGATCGGTGTTGCGTGTATTATTTGGGGTGGAGACATCACTGTAGATAGTGCAAAACAGATTGCAGCTATACTTGGTATGAGTGATACGTTGATTGGTTTAACTGTCGTATCTATTGGAACTTCATTGCCTGAGTTAGTAACAAGTGTTGTTGCGGCAAGAAAAGGTGAGAGTGGATTATCTTTAGGAAATGCGATTGGAAGTAACATTATGAATATTTTGTTTATTTTGGGTACTTCAAGTACAATTCATCCAATTGCAGCTACTTCACAGAATATTATTGATACTTTTGTCTTGATTGGTGTATCTCTTTTGATTTATGGTATTGCCAAAAAAGGAGATACAATGACAAGAAAAAAGGGGATCTTTATGATCCTCGTATATGTCATTTATATGATTTATATTATTGTACGCTAGGCCTTTCCTAGCTTTTTTTCTTTCCTTGGGAAAGGATAGCACGAATGGAATCGAAAAGAATGGGTTTATATTCTTCGATAGGAAGTGGTTGACTATGAAGAATACTGTTGTAGCAAGTACTTCCTGTAAGTTCAACTATAAGATAGAGTATGACTTCTGAATTTTCGAATTCGTATCCATTTACGGTTGCGATTTCATTAAACTCTTTTATAAGGCTGAAACTATCATTATCGATAGCCGTATTTAATTGGGCATGGAACACGCCCCAAGATAGGTTTCTTTCAACGAATTTTAAAATCAATGGATTGTTTTCTAGTCGAATCAATACTTGATTAATCAAGAAGATAACAGAGTCTTCAAAATTACGAATATCATTTTTCTCTAATTGTTTGTGGGCCTCTTCAAATAGGCGATGTGCTTCTTTTTGAATTAGAATATCGCGTATTTGATATTTATCTTTGAAATAAAGATAGAAAGTCCCTTTTGCGACTCCCGCGTTTTTTACAATATCATTAACAGAGACATTTGTGATGTCTTCTTTTGTGAATAGATTAAAGGCAGCCTGTAAGAGGTTGTTTTCTTTTATTTTCTTGTTTTCGATTATCTTACTTTTCATGCGTATCACCATCCTTATTATAAACAATAATTTAGAAAACACAAATAAAAATGACCTATTGAACATATTAAAACAATTGTATATTTGGGATTTGAAAAAAATAAAATAAAAATATTGACTACTGGTCAGTTTGGTACTATACTCTTCACGTAGTACAGGAAAGGATAGAAAAAAGGTGATTCGATATGGATAAGATGTCAAAATGGATAGTTAAATATCGTAATATGATTTTGGCTGTGGCCATTGTTCTTTTGATTCCAAGTGCAATTGGTTATTTCAATACAAATATTAATTACGATTTATTATCTTATTTACCTTCGACTTCAGAATCTATGAAAACACAAAAGATTCTTGGAGATGATTTTAACTTATCGAGTGTAGACTTCTTGGTTGTCAACAACAAGACGGATCAAGAGGCCTCAAAAATTAAGGAAGAGATCAATAAAATAGATGGAGTTGAAAAATGTATTTGGAGAGATGATGTATTGGATATCTCTGTTCCAAAACAGGCAATTCCAGAAAGTATTCAGGATATGTTATATTCTGGTGACAGCACAATGATGATTGTTACATTTAAAGAGCCAACATCGTCAATGCGTACAATGAATGCGATTAGTAAAATAAAAAAATATACAAAAGATGATTGTTATTTAGGTGGTATGTCAGCCATCAGTGAAGATACTAAAGATCAAACAGAACATGATACGCCAATTTATGCAGGCATTGCGGTTGTATTATGTATGGTCGTATTGTTCTTAGGATTAGAGAGTACAATTGCTCCAGTTGTATTTATGTTAGGAATGATTTTCCCAATCGTTTATAACTTTGGTACAAACGTATTCTTAGGTGAAATTAGTTATATCACAAAGGCTTTGGCCGTTGTATTACAGTTAGCTGTTACTTTGGATTACTCCATCTTCTTATTACATAGATATCAAGAAGAAAAACAAAAACTTCCAAATGAAGAAGCTATGGCAAAGGCTATCAAAGCTACGTTTACTTCAATTACTTCAAGTTCAATCACAACAATTGCAGGTTTCGTTGCCTTGTGTGTAATGCAGTTAACACTAGGTAGAGATATTGGTATTGTCATGGCAAAAGGTGTTGTTCTTGGTGTATTATCAACCATCTTTATTTTGCCAAGCTTGTTGATGTTCTTTGATAAGACGATTGAAAAGTACAAACATAAAACAATTTTGAATGAGTTACATAGAGTACCTCGTTTTGTGATTCATCACTATAAAAAGATTCTTGTTGCCTTCGTGTTGATTTTCATTCCATTTGGATATGGACAGTCACATACAAATATCTATTATGATTTGATTTCTGGTATGCCAGGTGATTTTGCGAGTATCATTGGTACAAATCAGTTAAAAGATAAATTTGATATGACAACAACACATTTCGTTTTAGTGGATGACAAATTAACGACAAACGAAATTCAGAATATGTGTTCTGAAATCAAAGATTTAAAAGGAATTCATAATGTATTGGCTTATGAAGAATTTGTGGGTCCAGGACTTGCATCCAACTTTACTCCAAGTGTAGTAAAGGATATTTTCCAAAATGGCGGAAAGAAATTAATTGTTGTGAACAGTGATTATAAAGCTGCAACCGATAAATTAAATACACAGTTAGATAAAATGGATACCATCATTCATAAATATGATAAGAAGGGTATGATTGGTGGAGAAGGAAGTATGACACGTGATTTGATCACAACAACAAATACAGACTTTGCGATGGTTAACGTATTATCTGTAATCATGATTTTTATCATTGTTGCCTTAACATTTAAATCATTTGCACTTCCAGTCATTTTAGTACTAACAATTGAATTTGCGATCACAATCAATATGGGTATTCCATTCTTTACAAAAACTACACTTCCATTTATCGCAAGTATGGTTATCGGAACTATTCAATTGGGTGCTACCGTTGACTACGCTATCCTAATGACAACGCGTTTTAAAGAAGAGTTATCGCATGGTAAGAAGGTTAAGGAAGCGGCTTTAATTGCGATGGAAAAATCGAGTGTTTCCATTATGACAAGTGGATTCTCATTCTTTGCCGCATGTATCGGTGTAAGCTTTATAGCTAAGATGGATTTAATTAAATCATTAGTTATTTTATTAGCACGTGGTGCTTTAATTTCAGTCGTAAGTATTTTATTAGTATTACCTTCATTGTTGATTTTCTGCCATAAGTTTATTGAAAAAACGACAAAGAATTGGCCAGAATCAAACATGGAAGCGAAAGGAGAATAAATATGAATTTAAGTCATACAGTAAAAGTAGTTGGTAGTGTAGTGTTGAGTGCAGTTATGGCAGGAAGTATGATGCCTGTGACTGTATTTGCACAAAATAATGATGAAAATCCTACAGAAAAAACAGAAACTGTTTATTCTGTATTAAACTCTGATGGTTCAATCAGTGATACAATCGTATCGAGCTGGTTACATGATGAGGATGGAATTAATAATATTAAAGAAACTTTAAACTTAACAGATGTTAAGAACATTAAATCAAATGAAAAACCTTCAAAAAATGGAAATACATATACATGGAATGCGAAAGGAAATGATGTGTATTATGAAGGAACAGGAACAAAACAACTTCCTGTGTCTGTTAAGCTTCGTTATGAATTAGATGGTCAGGAAATGTCTGCAAAAGATATGGAAGGTAAGTCTGGTCATTTGAAATTAACTATTTCTTTCACAAATAACTATTCAGAAGTAAAAAATATTAATGGCAAATCCATTGTGATTCACCCTAGTTATTTAGCTGGTGGTATGTTGAATATGAGTACTGGTAACTTTACAAATGTGAAGTGTGAATCTGGTAAGATCGTAAATGATGGAACAAATGAAATGTTGGCATTTGCGAATATTCCAGGCTTGAATGAAACATTAAGATCTGCTGGTTTAGACAAAGTAAATAATCAATTAGGAATTAGTGATGATGTAACAGTAGAAGCGGATGTCAATAATTTTGATTTAGGTTCTATCATGGTTGGTATGACAAATGAAATTGATTTGGCAAGTGAATTAGGTGAAATTGGTTCTGTATCTGAATTAACAGATGGAATCGATCAATTAATTGAAGCGGATGATCAATTGATTGATGGTTCTAAACAATTGTATGATGGAACAACTCAATTAAAAGAAGGTATTGCTCCATTATCAAGTGCATATCCTCAAATTGAAACATTAACAAATGCATTTGATCAATTACATGATGGAACAACAACTTTAAGCACTGGTTTAAATCAATATACGGCTGGTGTGGATCAATTAAATGTCGTTAGTAAACAAAATTTATATAAATTATCAATGGGTGCTACAACATTAAATACATCTTTAAATAACAAAGAATCAAAGAGTCAATTAAATCAATTGGTTCAAGGATCTCAAGCTTTGGATGCTGGTATTCAGAATCTAAATGAACAAGTAAATGGCGATGACAGTATGTTAAAACCAGATATGGTAAAAAATCTTACTGAAGCTTTAAAGACTACGAATGAACAGGTTGGAAAATTAGGACAAGTATTGAATGATTTACAAGATCAAGAAGGTGCATTTGTTGATTTAAGCAATCAAATTACAAAAGCCAGTGAAAATATTAATAAATTAGGAACTCTACAAACAAGTTTTAAAGAAGTTACAGATGGAGCATCTGCAATTATTACTGCAGATAATGAACAAATTAAGAGTGTTGATGATCAATTAGCTGCTATTCGTACAAAAGAAATCAACGCATTAAATGCTTCAATTGAAGCGTTAAAAAATGCTGCCAATGCTGTTCCAGAAGATGATACAACTGGAGCTAAAGCTAAGATTGAAGAACAAATTAATGCATTAGAAAGCCAGAAAGCGACATTAGGAGATGCGTCTTCATTAAGTGTTACATTGAAAGATTTAAGTCAATGTCAGGCGGGTATTGATAAAATTGTTGCGGATTCAAAGGAAACTTTAGAAGAATTAAATGCTGTTTATAATAGTTCTAAAACTGACATTGAGAATCTTAGTACAAAATTGGATGAAGCTAAAAAGTCAATTGAAGTTTTAAATGGCGTAATGAAGCAATTAAATGAAAATGGCATAACTAGTGAAGAGTTTGAAAAAAAGGTGAATACTTTAAAAGCAGGAGTTGAAAAATTAGCAAAGAATTCACCTGCTTTAGCTAATGGTGTAGCCACTCTAGCAAACAAATTAAATAATTTAGGTGAAGGCTTAAATGGCTTAGATTCAGGTATGTCTCAGGCTTATACAGGAATAACTCAAGCAACAAGTCAATTATCTGATAACAGTGATTCTTTAAGAAATGGTGCAAAAGCATTAAATGATGGAACTGCACAATTAAGTGCATCTAAGTCAAAGATGAGCGAATTAACTAGTGGATTAACTAAATTAAGTGATGCCGTTGATCAATTGAATGATGGTGCTAAACAATTGTATGAGGGTAACGAACAATTTAAGTCTGAAGGATTGGATCAATTAAAAGAAAAGGTTGATTTAGGTGTTGGAGAACTTGAAACATTACAAAGTGTAATGGATGAAATCAAAGCTATGAACAAAGAATATGCTTCTTACTCTGGTGCTCCAGAAGGTGCTACAGTAACGAGTCGTTATGTATTCCGTACTAAGGAAGAAAGTTCTAAATAGTTTATAAAGGTATTCTTCGGAATGCCTTTTTAATTTGATATTCTTTTGTTGGCGTGTTAAAATAAAGAGGAATTTATATGGGGGTATATAATCATGAAACATATTAATACAGTAGATACTCGTAACTTGTGTGAAAGCGCAAAAAATGGTGGATGTGGAGAATGCCAAACTTCTTGCCAATCAGCTTGTAAAACTAGCTGCGGAATCGCTAACCAAGCTTGCGAAAATAATAAAGAAAGTAAGTAATTAAGAAATGCCGAAGTGATTCGGCATTTTTAATGCCGCCTTTAAGGCAGCATTTTTTAAATTTTGAGGAGGAAATATAGATGATTCATCAGTATAAGATGTTTGATCAGAATATTGTATTGGATATTTGTTCAGGAAGCATTCATGTGGTAGATGAAATTGCTTATGATATGATTGCTGAATTTTTAGATAAAGATAAAAATACCTTGGTTTTAGAAATGAAGGAGAAATATCCTAGTGTTGAAACATCTGAATTAGAAGAATGTTACGACCAGATTTTAGAATTAAAAGAACAAGGTCGTTTATTTAGTGAAGATACATATGAGCCGATGGCAGGACAGTTAAAGGCTAAGACAAGTGGTGTTATTAAAGCTTTATGTCTTCATATTGCCCATACTTGTAACTTGAATTGCTCGTATTGTTTTGCCAGCCAAGGAAAATACCATGGGGACCGTGCATTAATGAGTTTTGAAACGGGAAAACGAGCTCTTGATTTCTTGGTGGAAAATTCAGGAACACGCAGAAACTTAGAAGTGGATTTCTTTGGTGGAGAGCCACTAATGAACTTTGATGTGGTTAAACAATTAGTTGAGTATGCTCGTAGTATTGAAAAAGATGCTGGAAAGAATTTCCGTTTTACATTAACGACAAATGGTATGTTGATTGATGATGACGTAATTGAATTTGCGAACAAAGAAATGAGCAATGTTGTATTAAGCTTAGATGGACGTAAAGAAGTTCATGACCGTTATCGTGTGGATTATTCTGGTAAGGGAAGTTTTGATACAATCGTTCCTAAATTCCAAAAGTTAGTAAAGGCTCGTGAAGGTAAAAATTACTATATGCGTGGTACTTTTACTCATGCCAATCCAGACTTCTTAAAAGATGTGCAACAAATGTTAGATTTAGGATTTAGAGAATTAAGTATGGAACCTGTTGTTGCCAAGTCAGATGATCCTTCTGCACTAACTGAAGCGGATCGTGAAGTTGTTATGAAACAATATGAAGATTTAGCGAAGTTGATGTTGGAATATGATGAGAAGAAAGATCCATTTACTTTCTATCACTATATGATTGATTTAAAAGGTGGACCATGTATTTATAAACGTATTTCAGGATGTGGTTCAGGAACTGAATATATGGCCGTAACACCATGGGGAGATTTATATCCTTGTCACCAATTTGTAGGAGAAGAAGCCTTTAAATTAGGAGACATTTATACGGGTGTCACAAACAAAAAGATTCAGGATGAATTTGCATCATGTAACGTATATGCACGTAAAGAATGTGCAGATTGCTGGGCAAGACTTTATTGTTCTGGAGGATGTGCAGCCAATGCATACCATGCGACAGGATCTGTCAAAGGTGTATATAAAGAGGGTTGTGAACTATTCTGTAAACGACTAGAGTGTGCCCTTGCCGTAGCTATTATTCGTGATATGAAAGAAAATAATCATGAAGACGCCGATTGTTAGTTTTCTAAAATCATATCAAGAAAAATCACCTGTAAGAATGCATATGCCAGGCCATAAAGGCGCTGGCATTCTTGGTTTTGAAGGAATGGATCTTACAGAAATTTATGGAGCTGATGAATTGTTTGCGGCAGAGGGAATCATTAAGGAAAGTGAACAAAATGCTTCAAACTTATTTGGCTGTCCAACCTATTATTCAACGCAAGGTTCTACTTTATGCATTCAAACGATGTGCACGATATTATGCCAAGATGCCAAAAGTAAAGGCAAGAAGCCTAAAATTCTTGCAGGAAGAAATGCGCATCGAAGTTTTATTCATGCGGCTGCACTATTAGATTTTGAGATTGAATGGTTATATGGAAATAGTGATTATTTATCTTGTAAGATACATGCAGAGGATTTAGAAAAGGCGATTATTGAAAGTCTTCCAACGGCTGTATATCTGACCAATCCAGACTATTTAGGAAATCTTTTGGATATTAAGTCTTTAGCTAGTGTATGTAAAAAACATAATGTATTACTCGCCATTGATAATGCGCATGGTGCATATCTTCGTTTTCTAAAAGATTCTTTATACCCTATTGATTTGGGTGCTGATCTATGTTGTGATTCGGCCCATAAAACACTGCCTGTACTTACAGGGGGAGCTTATCTTCATTTAAGTGATTCTTTGAATCAAGTATGGAAAAATGACGTTAAACATTTTATGGAATACTTTTCTTCTACAAGTCCATCCTATTTGATTATGGCATCTTTAGATGCGGCAAATGAGGTGTTGGATACTACGTTTAAAAACTCTTTGTTTGAATGTATTCAAAGAGTTGATGGATCAAAGAATACGTTGGTTCAACATGGATACACGATTTTATCTGGTGAACCCATGAAGATTACGATTTCAACAAAAGAGTTTGGCTATACTGGAAATGAAATCGCAAATCTTTTAATGGAATGTGATATCTATCCTGAATTCTATGATTCAGACTATATTGTATTAATGCCATCTCCATATAATACGAAGGATGATTTAAAACGATTAGAGACATGTTTATGTGGAATTGAAGGAAAGCCCATTTTAGTAAATAAACCACCAAAATTAGAACAATCTAAAAAAGCCATGAATGTGCGTCAAGCTTTATTTTCGTCAAGCATAACATTGGATGTATCTAAATCATTAGGACAAGTATGCTCCAGTGTGACTGTATCTTGTCCTCCTGCGATTCTTCCAGTGATTCCAGGAGAAGTGATTAGTGAGTCTTCTATTGAAGTCATGAAATATTATGGTATTGAAACCGTACGAGTTGTCAAAGAATGACAACTCTTTTCTTTTGTGTATGTGAAACCGCTAACAATTGAAGTATAATAAAATAAGAAATAAACATACGAAAAGGAGGAGAATCATATGTTTGACAAATTGTTTGAACCCATACAGATTCGTGGTATGGAATTAAGAAATCGTGTTGTCATGTCTGCGATGGGAACACATGAAAGTGCGGAAAGTGAAGATGGAAAGAGTGTTACAGATAAGTTGATTGCGTATCATGTGGCTCGTGCAAAAGGTGGAAATGGATTAAATACAATTGAAGTTACAAGTGTAGATGCTCCAAGTGCACCTTTTGGATTCTTGTCGATTGCCGAAGACAAATACATTCCAGAATTTAAAAAATTAAATGATGCCGTGCATGAAGCTGGAGGAAAAACTTGCATTCAATTATGGCAAGGTGGATTAGCCGTAGCTTCAGATCAAACGGCTCAAATTTTAGTGCCCAATGACTTACCATTAAGTCCACAATATACAGTGCCAGCTATCACAAATGAAAGATTACTCGATATAATAGATAAGTTTGGCCAAGCTGCAAAACGTGCAGTAGAAGCTGGATTTGATTGTTTAGAATTCCATTGTGCACATAACTATTTACCACACTCTATGCTTTCAGGTGGAATTAACCATCGAAGTGATGAGTGGGGTGGCTCTTTTGAAAACCGTAAGAAATTCCCATTGGAATGTATTAAATCGATTCGTGCCAATATGCCAGAAGATATGCCACTATTCATGCGTGTAGATTGTCATGATGACATGTTAGATGGTGGATTAACGGTTGAAGAAGTGATTGAATTCTGTAAAGATGCTAAAGAATTAGGTGTTGATGTATTAAATATTAGTCGTGGAAATATATTAACGGCAGCTACATTATATGAAGTGGCACCAGTTGATATTGAAAATGGATTTAACGTAGAAGATGCTGCACGCATTCGAAAAGAAACGGGTATGTTGACAATGCCTTGTGGACGTATCAATACGCCTGAATTTGCCGAAAAAATCTTAGAAGATGACAAGGCCGATTTAGTTGTCATGGCACGTGCTCAACTTGCCGACGCTAATTTCTGTAACAAGGCTAGAGCTGGTAAAGTCAATCAAATTCGCTATTGTATTGGATGTAACCAAGGCTGCTATGACTCATTCTGTGCATCCTTATATAATCCAGCGATTAAACACATTACTTGTATGCGAAATCCGGGATTATTAGAAGAGGATACATTAGACTTAAAACCAGAATCTGCTTCTAAAAAAGTTGTCATCTTAGGTGGCGGAATTGCAGGTATGGAAGCAGCTTTAGATTTAAAAGAAACAGGTAATACACCAATTTTATTTGAAAAGAGTGAAAGTCTTGGTGGACAATTCTTATTGGCCGGGGCTATTTCAGCTAAAAAAGACTTTAAGAATGCGGTAGATAAAATGATTTTGGATGTTCAAAAATCTGGAATTGAGGTGCACTTAAATACTGTTGTTACTAAGGAAATGCTAGAAGAAATTAAGCCGGATGCACTCATTGTTGCGATTGGGTCCAGTCCGTTTGTACTTTCAATTGAAGGTAGTGAAAGAGCTATTGTTGCACATGATGTATTGAGTGAAAAAGTAGAAGTGCCAGGTGAAAACGTCGTCATTATTGGTGGTGGTCTTGTTGGTTTTGAAACCGCTGAATTCTTGGCTGCCAGACAAAAGAAAGTTACTGTTTTAGAAATGAAAGAAAAAGCTTTACAGGATCTAGGTCCATTACGTCAAATTACAGCGCAGTTTGTGATGGCACAAATGCCAATCACAATTGAGACAAGTGCCACTGTAGAACGAATTGATGATCATGCAGTTGTTGCCAGTGGCAAAGAATATCCATATGATAGTGTCATTATGGCTGTTGGTTCAAAGGCAAACGACACAAGTATGTATGCAGATTTAGATATTCCTACATATATCGTTGGTGATTGTAAAAAAGCAGGTGTTGCTTTAGATGCATTTAAAGATGCTTATCATGCAGTATTAGAAATTAATAAGTAGGTAGCGATATGACAACTTTATTTGATGAACTTAAAATTGGTTCAATGATATTGAAAAACCGTACCTTTATGGCTCCTATGTCTTTAGGGTATGGAGATCAAACGGGAATCCCAACACTACAAGAACAGGCATATTGGCTTGAAAGAGCTAAAGGAGAAGTAGGATGTATTATTACGGATGCGACTAGTGTTGACCCTAATACACCTTATTTAGGAAATACGCTATGTTTTAGAAGTGAAGAAAGCATTTTGGAATATAAGAAGTTTACGGATAAGATCCATGCATATGGAACAAAAATTATTCCTCAAATTACACATCCAGGGCCAGAAAGTATCTCTTCATTCTTTGGGGTTACACCAATTTCTAGTAGTGGCTATTTAAATTCGATGTACCAACAAACTCGTGAATTAAAAATAGAAGAAATTCCAAACATTATTTCCATGTATGCAAATACTTCTTATCAGGCAAAACAGGCTGGTTTTGATGGAATTGAACTGCATTGTGCTCACGGCTATATGCTTCTAGGCTCTTTCTTGAGTCCTTTAAAAAATAAGCGAACAGATGAATATGGTGGCAATCTAATGCATCGTGCACGCTTATTATTTGAAGTGGTAGAAGCGATTAAATCAAAATGTGGAGATGATTTTCCAATTATTTTAAGAATGTCTGGATCTGAGAAGATTCCAGGTGGAAATACAATTGAAGATACACTTCAATTGATACCTGAATTAGAAAAAAGAGGTGTTGATGCCTTTGAAATTTCGGGTGGATCTCAATATGAATTGCCAAACAAAATTATGCCAAGTCATGGAGAAGAGTGTGCAACCAATTTAAAAGAAGCTTTAAGAATCAAAGAAATCAGTCACGTACCCGTATTGTTGGTGGGAAAGATCAATGAAGCGAAATTGGCTCGTTCTTTAGTGGAGGAAGAGAAAGTCGATGGTATTGTACTAGGTCGTGCTTTACTTGCAGATCCAGATTTTGTCAAGAAGGCAAAAGAACATAAAGATGCACAAATTGCACCTTGTACAGGATGTCTTGCAGGATGTGTTGGACAACAAACAAAGCGGTTATATGGAACTTGCGTGATTAATCCATTCTGTGGTCATGAAATGGAAATAAAGATAGAACCAACTGTTTCGAATAAAAAAATTATGATTGTAGGTGGCGGAATCGGTGGATTAAGCACTGCAAGAATGTGTTCTTTAAGAGGACTTGATGTAGAAGTTTTTGAAAAAAGTGATGTGTTAGGTGGACAGATCAATCTTGCTAGCAAGATTACACCGAAAAAAGAAATGCATAAATGGATTGATTATTTAGAAAATGAATGTCAAAGATTGCATATTCCAGTTCATTTAAATCATGAAGTGAAAGTGAATGATGTACATAATTTTGATGTGATTCTAGTATGTAATGGTTCTATTCCAAATAAACCAAATGGAGATGCCTATACAGCACATGATATTTTGGGTGATAAAGTCGATGTGCATGGAAATATCCTTGTCGTAGGTGGAGGCATGGTTGGCGTTGAGGCAAGTGAATATATTTGTGAAAAGCACCCGGATGCACATGTTACAATTTTGGAAATGAAAAAGAATATTGGTGATGGAGAATCTCCGGCAAACTTAGTTTCTACAATGACTCGTATTCAAAGTCTACCAATCAAGGCACTAACAGAAACAAAACTTGTATCAGTAGAAGATGGTGTTAAGGTTGAAAAAGGTGGAGAAACACAAAATTTAGGAAAATTTGACTTTATCGTATATGCGACAGGCTCAAAACCAGACCCAAGTCTATATGAAGCTATTAGAGAAACGGGAAAAGAAACATACTTATTTGGTGATGCATCATGTGTAGCACAAGCTTTGGAAGCAGTTCGTGATGGCGTAAATATTGCATTAAAACTATAAGAAAAGAAGTGAAGTCTTAATCGGCTTCACTTTTAAATTGATCAATATATTTTTGTACAGAATTTGACATTTCTTTTGAAAAATCCGAATTGTATTTTCGTTTACAGAAAGCTGTTGCCCATTCGTTTAATGTTTTATTTCCAGCTTTATATTCATACATATTTTTTAATTCCTGTTGGTCTTTTCTATGATATTGATCAACACAAACAATATCTTCTAATTGACAACGTTTTGGTTTTTGTCTTTTAAAATGATCTTCTGCAGGATATCCAAGTACTAACATGCATACAGGGACTACATACTCACTTAGATTTAATAATTCTCTATGTAAATCATGCTGCTCTAAAATATCACCTATGTAACAAGATCCGATTCCTAAACTTTCGGCAGCTACAACCGCATTTTGTGCGGCAATGGTCGCATCTGTTGTGGCTAGTAATAAATCGCCTACGCCTGGTTTTCTAGGACTGCAATTTTCATAATTAAATAAATCATACCATTTCTGAAAATCAACACAGAAAATTAAAACCATTTTAGCCTGATTAATAAAAGATTGATTATCACACGTTTTAGATAGCGTTTCTTGTAGTTTCTTATCTTGTACATCAATGATTGTATATATTTGTTGGTTTCCTGCACTCGGTGCCTGCATGCAAGCTTCTAATATCAATTTTCTTTTTTCTTGGGATATTTCTTTATCTTTAAAAATGCGACAAGATTTGCGGTCAAATAAACTTTGAATAATTGGATTCATCATAAATCCCCTTTCTTTTTGAAAATATTTTACTACAGATATGCTATTATTTAAGTATGAAACTCAAAGAAATTAAGAAAAATGCACATAAAAATGTAAAAACTCACTATGCGACCTATTTAGTGTTATGTCTTGCAGCAGTACTTATGGAAAGTGAATTTAGTTCGACTTTATCCCTTTTAAAACAAGATAATGCCAAGAGAGTTTCAGGCCTATTAATGCACTCTTCTTTTGTGAAGTCGATGACATTTTTACTTCCTGAAGACGTCTTTGGTACGACCAACGGTGTATTTGCACATGTGGTAAATGGAATTACTTCAGGATCCTTTGTGAAGACACTATTTTTAGGTTTATCTACCATTGTTCATTCAAAAGATATTGCGGGTATTTGTTTTGTCGTGATGGGTTTATGCATATCTGTGTTTTATAGAGTGTATATTGTGAATGTATTGCCAGTCATCAATCGCAGACTATTTTTGGAAGGAAGAGTTTATGCAAAACTTCCACTTGATCGATTGGTTTATTTAATGCGAATTCGTAAACAGATGAATGTTGCGTTTGTGAGGTTAGTGAAATCTATGATTTTAATAATTATGAACTTTACTGCGATAGGAGGCGTCTACTTTTACTATGTGTATTTCTTAGTGGATTATATCTTAGCTGAAAATCCGACGATATCTTTAAAAGATGCACTTTCTTTATCTCGAAATATGATGAAGGGACATAAGTTGGAATGTTTTAAATGGCAATTTTCAATGGCTGGATGGTACATTCTGGATGTTTGTACATTTGGGATTAGTGCTATATTCTATTCGAATATGTATCGTATGGCTGTGATGAGTGAATTTTATACACTAAGAAGAAAAGAATTTCAAAGTGCTATCTTAAATGATACGTATTTATTTGAAAAACCAAGTAGTGCTTTGATGCGTAATACGTATTCGGATGTAATTGCGGCATTGAATGCGAAAAATCCAATAGAAAATGCGTATACGGGCGTAAAAAAATTCTTGTGTGATAATTTTGGGATCATCTTTCATTTGAGTTCAAAAGAAAAACAATATGAGAGATATACCTATAATAAAATGGAAGCTGAAACTATGATTACCGAAGTGTATTTATTATGTTATCCAGTAAGGCTATCTCCAATTGAAGAGGAGTATAAGAAGTCAAATCTTCGTGTTTTACATCCAAATCGAAATTATACAGTAACATCTATTTTAGTCTGTTTCTTCTTTATGTGTTTTGTCGGATGGATCTGGGAAGTGAGTCTATCTATGATTAGCTATGGATGTTTTGTGAATCGCGGAGTTTTACATGGTCCGTGGATTCCTATTTATGGTTTTGGCTGTGTTTTAATTTTACTTTTATTAAAACGATTTAGAATGCGCCCCAAAGTTGAATTTAGTATGGCCGTACTTCTTTGTGGATGTATTGAATACTTTACGGGTTTCTTTTTAGAGCTTACGCATAATGGTCAAAAATGGTGGGATTATACAGGCTACTTCTTAAATCTTCATGGAAGAATTTGTGCGGAAGGCTTATTGGTGTTTGGCATTGGTGGTATGGCTTTTGTCTATGTGATTGCACCATTAATTGATAACTGGGTTAAAGAACACTTAAATAAAAAATTATCTGCGGCATGTTTGGTTTTACTTCTTTTATTTGGTGCAGATGTTGTTTATTCGCACTTTGAACCTAATGTAGGAGAAGGTGTGACTCAATGATAAAAAAGTAAAATGGAAATCAAATCAAGATGATTGCGATCATTGCGATGTTTATGGATCATTTCGCAACAACATTTTATCCGAATTATGAAAAGTATTGGTGGCTTTTATTGATTCATTTAATTGGACGAGTGGCAGCACCTATCATGTGGTTTATGGTGGTTGAAGGCTATACGCATACGCATAGTTTAAAGAAGTACTTAGAAAGATTATTGATTTTTTCAATTATCGCTCACTTTGCGTATAACTTCTGTTTTGGCATTTCTTTGATTCCTTTAAAAGATTCTTTATTAAATCAGACAAGTATTATATGGCCATTATTCTTGTCGGTGATTGGTTTATGGGTGGAATATCAAGAATGGAAAGATGCAAAGAAGATAGGTTGTATTCTAATTCTTTGTTTGTTGGCATTTCCAAGTGATTGGTCATGCTTTCCCATTCTTTGTACAAACCACATTTATAAAAATCAAGGCAATCTAAAAAAACAAGTACTCGGTATGGCAATGTCATTAAGTTAAGAAATGACGAACCATCCAGATACTATTGTCTGGATGGTGTTTTTATTTGAAAGCACGACGAAATTTGTAGTATTGCTACTACATTTTAAAAAATATATAATATTAGGTGTTAATCATATCGATAGTTGAAAGATACCGGTGATTTGGCTTTCACTTTCCGTTCATTCTGGCGATTAGGACGGATTGGCAGTATTTCTTTAGCTATCAGTGATTCAATATCAGGTGGATTCTTTCCACCTTTTTCTTTTAGGTAGTTACGTATTATATGAAAGGCACGTACATAATTTAATTGATACTCGTATTTTCTGTCTTTTTCTTTAATTTTTATATTGTTACTTACTCTGCTGCAGAAATTATATAACACTAGCTTTGCATAAATTTCCTGCTCTATAAACATTCTTTTCTTTGAATGCAATGTATTTAAATCTAGATGATATTT
>NZ_JACRWH010000016.1:0-40848 GCF_014306155.1 Holdemanella hominis
ACGGTATATGCAAAAACAAGACCACATATGAAAGGTAGTCTTGAATACATTATAAACAAAAATTTAAAAAATTGGAGAAATCCAATCTTTTTGTCGTGGAAAATCATCAAAAAATGTGTTCTTCATGGAAAGACACAAAATTTTATGAATTAGGCTTGATTTTTATTATCTAATTTTTCTATTCACTTAATACATAAGCCAATGTTAGACGTGCACAATCCTCAATAGCTTGAACACTCGTTCTTTCATAGCCATGCGAATTCATACAACCAACCCCAAATACAGCAGGCATAATATTGTTTCCAGCGCGAATCGCCGCTGTAGCATCTGAGCCAAAACGATAATATGTATCTACGCAATAGTTAATATTGTTCGCTTTTGCCAAATTGATGATTTTAGTTGTTAATCCCCAATCATAAGGAGAATAGTTGTCGCTAGCCCCAATAGAAACTTTCTTTTCAGATCCATGATTATCTGGCCCAATCAAGCCGATATCCAAAGCTACATATTCACTCACTTCACTAGGAACATATGCTCCTCCATGGCCAATTTCTTCATAAATAGGAAACGCAAACAAAGTATCATAAGCCGGTGTTAGATTCTCTTCTTTCAATTGACGCAACACATCAATCACGGCTGCAACCATAGCCTTATCATCAATATGACGTGATTTAATAAAACCAAATTCTGTACGTCTAAAACGTGGTTCTACACTAATCAAATCCCCATGTTCAATCCCTAAATCATATACATCTTTAGCACAACTAACATCTTCATCCAATAAAATAGCTTCATTAAATTTATCACGCTCACGACTTCTCGCATCATCAAATACATGTGTAGAGTGCGACTTACAAATTACCATACCCTCATATGTTTTTCCACTACGAGTGTGAATATAGACATTCTCCCCTTCCACATTATGGAAATTGACTCCACCCAAGTTTTTTACTTCGATCCATCCATTGTCCATCACATGACGAACCTGCATACCAATCGTATCTAAGTGAGCTCCTACACATACAATCTTACTAGAATCTTTACCTGGTACACGAACATAGGCAGTACGTTTATTATCAAACTCAAGTTCATATCCAAACTTTCCTACCATCTCCGCTAATTTTTTATGAATTTCAGGATAAAAACCAACCACACTCGGTGTATTGATCAATTCCTCTAAATTTTTTAACATTTCTTCAGTTTTCACCATAATCTTCACTTCCCTTTCTTGACACCTATTATACAATATTATTATGAAAATAATTATCTCACCCGCTAAGAAAATGAAAATGATCGATGATATCAACATAGAGTGTACAACACCCATGTTCTTATCCAAGACAACTGAACTTTTAAATCATATTAAAAGTTTAGACTATTCAGAATTAAAATCTTATTTAAAATGTTCAGACACAATTGCCCAAACTACATATGATCAATTCCAAAATATGAGTCTAGAAGAAAATACAACACCAGCCATACTGAGCTATTCTGGCATACAATATCAATATATGGCACCCCATGTATTTACAGATGATCAAATCAAATATATTCAAGGGCATCTGTACATTCTTTCTGGATTTTATGGTCTTTTAAAGCCACTGGATGCGATCACACCCTATCGTTTAGAAATGCAGACAAAATGCCCATTCTCTTTGTATGACTTTTGGAAAGACGATCTTGCCAAACAAATCGATGAACCGATTTTAAATCTGGCGAGTGAAGAATATGCCAAAATCATACGAAAATATAAGCCATTGATTGATGTTCGTTTTGTCGAAGAAAATGGTAAAGAAAAAGGTGTTTATGCCAAGATGGCAAGAGGTGCTATGGTTCGCTATCTTGCCGAAAACAAGATTGAAAACATCAAAGATATTACTCAATTTTCAGATTTAGGATACACTTTTGATGCGAGTCAAAGCACTGAAAAATTATATATATTCCAAAAAAAGCTATCATCATGATAGCTTTTCTAATAGTTCGACAACCATTTGGGTTTGTTCCTTATACATTGTATAAGCTTCTTCATCCTTATTTAGGATGATATCCATAAAGTCCTGACACTCATACAACATGTGATTTGGTTGTTCAATACTGATTTTTTCTTTAGTGTCTGTAGCTTTTTTTCCAATTTGATCCTTTTTAGGCGCATCAAAATACACATCTTTACATACACCACTGCTCGCACCAGAGACAATAATCGTTCCTTGATCCCCTTGTACATATACTGCATAAGGACTTGAACAATCTTTAGCACCCGTACAAGTTGCGATAAAATCGGGATACTGCATAATAATAATTCCGCTTGTATCGATGCCGTTGTATCCAACATTTTTAAAATAATGAACCTCATTCGGCTTACCAAACATTCCCGTCACAAAATGTAAATTATATACATTGATATCCATTAATGCTCCACCATTGAAAGCTGTATCAAAGGCATTTGTTTGAACATGATTTTTATACTTTTGATACTTCGATGAATATTGTGAGAAATTACACTGAACCATCTTGATATTTCCGCAATTCGACATATTTTCTTTAATAATTTTATAATTTGGTAAATGCACATTTGTGATGGCTTCAAAAATATAGACACCCTTTTTTTCTGCTATTTCAAATAGTTCATTACACTCTTTTAAAGTTGGCGTAAATGGTTTTTCATTAATAACATGCTTCTCATGTTCCAACGCCATTTTTGATTGTGAATAATGTAAAGAGTTTGGACTTGCCACATAAACAATATCCACATTTTCATCATTCAACATTTCTTCCATGTCCGTGTAATACTTTTGAATCCCATGTTTTTCGGCAAATTCTTTAGCACGCTTCTCCGTTCTAGAATATACACAATATAAATTGTATCGACCATCTAAACGCATAGCTTCAATCATGCGCTCTACTATAACACCAGAGCCAATCGTTGCGACATTCATCATGCTTTTTCTCCTTTATTTTTTACCCAGTTATTTTCTTTTTTCTTCTTTTGTTTTTTTGTTTTACGATAAATGATAAAGCGAACTCCATCCTCGCTGTTTTCACCTTTCACAATATAGTGGTTGGCCTTACAAACCTTAGAAACAATGGATAATCCTAGTCCGAAACGTCCTCCTTCGCCTTTTTCATAAGGTCTAAATAAAGATTGAATGCGATCTTCAGGCATCTTTGGACCATCATTACTAATACACAACCAGTCTTCTCTTACTTCAATCTTAATGTAAGATTTCGCATAACGGAATGCATTTTCCATAATGTTTTCAATGGCTACACGCCACGCTTCAATCAAACCATCAAAGAAGACTTCTTCTACATCTGTAATCACTTGAATTTCAGGGCGAATCACGGCTGCATTTAATACAACCTGTTCCACAACATCCTTCATATTTGTGACTACACCCTCAGCATCACTTGCCACCAAGTATTCAACACGATTCATATACAATAAAGAATGTACCTTATTTTCTAATCTTTGTGCATTATCTAAGATGACATCAACACTGCTTTCCAAAGTTCCATAAGGATAGATACCATCTTTAATAGATTCAGCGTACGATTTAATTGTCGCAATCGGCGTTTTTAAATCATGCGAAATATTATGAATCATATCTTCTTTGGCTTTATCCTGCTTTTTCAATTCTTCATTCATCTTCACAATCGCAGTCGCCATTTCACCAATTTCATCATCACGATTTAAATGAAGTTCTACTTCTTTTCCATCTTTAATTTGTTCAATATAATTTCGAATTAAATTCAAAGGATGAATAATTGAGAATACCCACATTAAAATAATCAGGAATACAATCATAAACGCAATCACAATAACGTATACCGTAGAATCAATCAATGAATCTCTAAATTGTGTCGCGTACGTATCATCCATAAAACTTGCCAAAATTATACCGTCATGACAATAGATCAAACGATAATAATACTTCGAATTTGCGACTATAATCGTTCCCTGTAGTGCTTCTTCATTTTCGGAATTCATTTGTTTAGATTGATCTAATAAATATTCATATACTTTATGATTCACTGGTTTTCTTTTGGAACTCTGATTTGAGATCACATTCATTTTACCATCTTGAATAATACAGTTTGTTTGAACACTGTCACTCGCTAAGAAAGCATAAATGTCATCTATACTATCGGTTTGTTTCGAATCCACTAATCCAACGATCGATGTTTGTCGATTTAAGATCAGTTCATACATTTGTTTAGTAATGGTTCGATCAATATTATCGCTGACAAACACAAAGAAAAACATGATAAAAAACATCAAAACCGTCAAAATAATTGTTAAAATTTGTCGCGTTAATGACATTTTTTGAAAATAAAAGGAAGGTCCCTTCATAAAATATCACCTCATCATAAACATTTTACCATAAGAAAAAGAAAAGGGGATACATTTGTATCACCCTAAACGATATCCATATCCATAGATTGTATGAATGTTTAAATTTGGAAGTTTTTTACGCAAACGACGCAAAGTATCATCTACGACACGATCACTACCAAAGTAGTTTTCATCCCAAACATTTTCAAGAATTTTATCACGTGAGAAGGCAATTCCTTTGTTTTTGATAAACATCATCAACAAGTCAAATTCCTTTGTCGTTAATTCAATTTCTACATTGTCCGCATAGATTTTTCGTTGTTCTTCATCCAATTCATATCCATCAATGCTAATGCGATTATTATCATCACGATAAGCACGCTTAATAATATTGTTGACTCTTAATACTAATTCTTTAGGTGAAAATGGTTTTGTGATATAGTCATCGCAGCCTTTCTCTAATCCAATAATACGGTCAAATTCTTTATCACGCGCAGACATAAAGATAACTGGCGTTTCTGGTCCTTGAAGACGAATTTCTTCAATCAAGTCAAAACCAGATTTGTCATCCAACATAATATCTAAGATCCACAAATGCACATCATCATCCGCAACATGTGCACTTGCCTCTTCGTATGTATAGTAAGAATGAACCTCATATCCTTCTTTTCGTAAGTATTGGGCAACTAGATTATTGATATCCTTCTCGTCTTCAACAATACTAATGACTCTTTTCATTGGGCCACCCTCTTTCTAAAAATTATTTTCTTCTAAGAAATCTGTAACACGCTTAACATATTGAGCACATAACTCATCTGTCTTCGCTTCCACCATGACACGAATCAATGGTTCTGTCCCACTTGGACGAACTAAGATACGTCCTTCATTTCCTAAATCATTCGCAACTGCATCTACAACTTCTTGTAGTTCTTTACTTTCTAGACATGCATTCTTATCTTTAACAGTCACATTCTTTAATAACTGTGGATAAATAAACAATCCTTCACTTAATTCCTTTAATGATTTTCCTGTAGCTTTCATGATTTCTAGAATCTTTAAAGCCGTCATTAAACCATCACCCGTTACTTCATGTTCTAAGAAAATGATGTGTCCACTTTGTTCTCCACCAACCCAGTAGTCATTCTTCTGCATTTCTTCAAATACATACTTATCTCCTACTGCCGTTTGAATATAATCAATCTTATTGGCATCTAAAGCCTTATATAAACCTAGGTTTGCCATAACCGTTGTGACAACCATATTCTTGTTTAAATGATTGATTGATTTCATGTAGCGAGAACAAATATATAAGATGTAGTCTCCATCGCAAAGCTTTCCATCTGAATCCACCATGATCAAACGATCGGCATCGCCATCAAATGCCAAACCAATATCATAGTCCCCTTCACGCATCATTCTTTGTAGTCCTTCAGGATGTGTAGATCCACACTTATTGTTGATATTGATTCCATTTGGCGAATTGCTGATGGCATCTACTGTAGCACCTAAAGAATCCAATGTTTCTACCGCTGTACTTGTCGCAGACCCATTTGCCAAGTCACAAAGAATCTTCATACCAGATAAATCTACAGGAACACATTCTTTTAACCAGCTCATATAGATTTCTAGTCCATCTTCCCATTCGAAATATTCTCCAATGTGATCTCCAGTCACTAGATCTAAATCGGTTAATCCATCCATAAATTTTTCAACTTCAAGAAGAAGTTCTTCTTCCATCTTCTCTCCATTGTGGTTAAAACACTTGATTCCATTATCATAATACGGATTGTGACTTGCACTTACCATGATTCCACAATCAAAGCGTTCTTTACGAACCAAATAAGATATAGCCGGAGTTGGACATACACCTAATAAATAGACTTGAGCCCCCATGCTTGTAGCACCCGCCGCAAGACCTAATTCAAACATGTCTCCACTAAGTCTTGTATCTTTACCAATCAAGATTTTCGCATGTTTTTCTTTTCCATAATACCAGCCTAAATATTGTCCAATTTTAATGGACATATCCAAAGTTAAACCTTCATTCGCTCTTCCACGAACTCCATCTGTTCCAAAATACTTACCCATTACTCTGAATCCTCCTTGTCTGATGATGTATTTTTAGCTAATTTCACACTTGCATGTACTGTCTCTGGTGATAGTGTAACATTTACTCGATTACCCTTCGCATCATAAGCCGCCAACGCTGCATTAGCCTCAAAATCTTGAATTTGACCTGTACAGTCAATCAACGCCTTCACAATTCGAATTGAATTCAATTGATTCTGGCTTGCCGTAATTTTAACTGTCATCACATCTAATGTAGGTGTTTCAAAATCAGTTACCTTTTGATTTGATCCCACCAACAATTCTGGTTGGATTGTGAATGATTTTGTAACTTTTTTAGAAAGTGTAACATCAATTGTAGCAGGATCTACAACAGCTTCAATTTTTTCTGGCAAATTCTTTACCTTTAAATTGATGATATTTTCACCTTCCGAATATTTTTTCAAGTCAGCTACGACTTGCACACTACCCTTTGAACGGAATACCTGAATACTTGTCGCATCTCCAGTTAATGAAACATCTACTGTACTTGGCACACCAGCCACATCATATTTATCTGTATCTGCTAGTACTTCAACAGCTACATTTCTTAGATCCACAGTTGTTCTGGTATCGTTAAACAATTTTAAACTAATATCTTCATAGTTGATCACAACACAAATCATGATGGATAAAACCAAAGAAATAATTACAGATCCTTTTTTATCAAATAATACACGGTCTACGAGTTTACTAACTTTTTGAAATATCAAAGTCAGTAAACCACGCAACTCATTAAACCATACAGAAGGGCTCTTCTTATTTGGAGATTCCATGTTGACTGCCCTCCTTTTTCTGTTCATATAAATTCACAATTTCAATTGCCTTCACACGCTCATCCTTATTTGCGTCCTCAGTCTGCTTTTTAGCACGTTTGCCCATGGACTTGGCCTGAGACAACATAGGAACAAGAATTGAAGACGGATTTTGACTTGATTCTGTCACTAACATATTTGTTAGATAACGCTGTAAACCTTCTGGTGGATATTGCGTTAACTGGCCGTTGACCGCAACTGAAATATTTCCTGTTTCTTCACTCACAATAATTGTGATTGAGTCTGTAATTTCACTAATGCCGACAGCCGCTCTATGTCTTGCTCCATACTTACTAGGAAGATCCTTTGTGGTTGGAGGAAAATAAGCTGCTGCACACGCTATTTTATTCCCCTGAATAATAACGGCACCATCATGCATTGGTGTTCCATACTGAAATATTGTTCCTAATAATTCAGTTGAAACTTCCGAATCCATCACAATTCCTGTACGAATAAAATCGGACAAGCTCTGTGTTCTTTCAATAGAAATCAAGGCTCCTGTCTTTGATTTTGACATTTCTGCGCATGCCTCTACCAATTCATTGATCATTTGTTGAATTTGTGAAACGGAGACATCCGTTGTTAAGATGGCTGTTGTTTTACCAACTTTCTCCAACATACCACGAATTTCAGGTTGGAAAACAACCAAAATAACGACAACTCCCCAATTCAAGAACATTTCAATCAAATAATTTAAAGCATTTAAGCCTAGCCATACGGCTAAAGCCTTGATTAAAACGATAATCAATACACCCTTCACAAGTTGGATCGTACGTGAATTATTACGCACAATTCTTAGTCCAGAATATATCAATCCCCATACTACTAAAATATCCAATAATAATCGAATTAGGAATGTAATATCAGATAAGCTGAAACTCATCTAAAATACCCCCTTATTTTATTTATAAATTTTTTGAAATTAAATCACTTACTGAATCATACTCAACTTGAGCATGTGCTTTTACATCTTCATCTGCACACGACATAACTGAACCATGCACACCAAATTCAATCAACGGAATATCATTATGTCCATCACCAATTGTATATACATCTTCTTCTTTGATATTCGCATATTCAATCAAGAAATCTATACCTGTCGCTTTAGAAACCCCCTTTGGAACAATATCAACAACGAAATTATTTGGATAAGCAACAACTTGTTCATAATACAAATCATTGATTTTACTTGCCACTTCTAAAGCTGAATCTGTATCTTCCATTGATAATACGATCTGCGCAAAATGTGTCATATCCAACAACTCGGCTTCCGTAACATCTGGTTTTAAATTTGGATAACGATGATCCACTGCATCTGGCTGCAATACAATACGATGACGGTGAATTCCATCATTTACAACATAACTAATCACAGTGTCTAATTTTTTAACATTATGTAAAATGTCTACGCAAACATCAAAATTCAAATAATTCGACAACAAGACATCTCCATTTTCGCCAAAAACCATACCACCATTATTTGTGATCAAATAATCACATGGTAAATTAAATAATTTGATTTGCGCATCAATCGATTCTTTAGAACGACCCGTCACAATCACGAATTTGTTCCCCTTATTTTTCCATTCTTCAATCGATTTTAAATCTTCTGGCATTACATCCTGTGCATAACGTAATGTACCATCATAATCTGTAGCTAAAAGCTTCATGTATAATTCCTCAACTTTTCTATTTACCCTAATTTTATCACATACATTTAATAACAGGCAATATTACTATCCGTCCTTGATTCACATCCTGCAACATAGACACCATTTTCTAATCGAATAATGACTTGTCCACGTCCAAACATTGCTAATTCGGACTCTATTTCAATTTCATGACCACGTTTCTTTAATTCAGTAATTATATTCTCATCAAAGCCTGGCTCAACAATAAATTTCATATTCTCTATCCACTGAAATCGTTTGGCATCTAAAGCCATCTGTGGATTTAAATGAAAATCAATCATGTTTGTGACAACTTGCATATGTCCCTGTGGCTGCATATAACCGCCCATTACACCAAAAGGCCCAACAGGTTTATCATCTTTTGTCAAAAAACCAGGAATAATTGTATGATACGTCTTTTTATGAGGCATCAAGTAATTTACATGAGATGGATCTAAACTAAAATCATATCCACGATTTTGTAAGGAAACTCCATCTACGACAATGCCACTACCAAATCCCATATAGTTTGATTGAATATATGAAACCATATTGCCATCTTTATCTGCTGTGCACAAATAGACTGTACCGGAGCCATGCGGCTTATCTACCCTTGGTGGCAAAGCCAAATGACCAATTTGACTTGCTCTTTGTTTACCATAATCAACACTTATCAAATCATCCACTGGCATATTCATACATTTAGGATCTGTAACATATTCTTTGGCATCCGCAAAAGCCATTTTTAAAGCTTCCATCTGCGTATGAATACAATCCACATCTCTTTCTTTAAATTGAAAATTATTTAAAACATTCAAAGCCATTAAAGCCACAATGCCCTGTCCATTAGGAGGTAATTCCCACACTTGATAGCCATGATAAGCTACATGAATTGGATTGACCCATTCAACCTTGTGATCTTCTAAATCTTGTTTTCGTAAGAATCCACCAAATCTTTTAGATTCTTCATCAATTCGATCTGCCAATTCTCCATAATACAAAGAATCTGTATTTGTATCAGCAATCTTTTCTAGTGCATCCGCAAGTTTTGGCATGCAAATCATCTGTCCTGGTTCAGGTGTTTTTCCATCAAAAGTAAAAGTATCATACCAGCTCTTAAACTCCTCACTATTTGGAATCGCATTTAATGCTTTTTTCCACATACGAGCAATCTCTGCACTGACTGGATATCCATTTCTTGCATAATCAATGGCAGGTTCTAATAACTTTTTAAACGGCAAAGAACCAAATCTTTCACTTAAAGCTTTCCAACCCTTTACTGCACCAGGCACCGTAACTGGAATCCATCCTCGTTTTGGAATTTCATCCACTTTATCTGCCGAAATCGCATATGGAGAATGACCTGAACTGTTCATGCCATACATCTTATTTTTCATCCACACAATCGCAAATCCATCGGATCCAAGTCCATTTGAACATGGTTCTACAACCGTCAAACAAGCTGCCGTCGCAATGGCCGCATCTACGGCATTTCCACCCTGCATAAGCATTCTTAAACCAGCTTGTGTAGCTAAATTATTTCCTGTGCAGACAACTCCGTTTCGTGCAATCACATTCGTTCTTTTGGATGCGAATGGATTATCATAATAGTTAATTTCCATATCTTCATCACCGAGACAATTATACAAAAATTAGAGCAGACATTCCATCTGCTCTGATTTATTTATTCACTTTTTTTAAACCGGATAACTTTTCTACCTTATCCAATTTTTTATCATCCGCATTATGATTTTATTCTATTCATTTTCCTTAAGCATTTTCTCAAGTATGACCATATATGAGTATCTTTAAGTTCCATGATCTAGATTGGATGATATCCTTAACATTCCAAGTACTCTATCCTTTTTGTGATTATTCACTCAATAAAACCCTTTATCTAAATCCTATTTCCTTTTCTTGTTAAGTTCCACTGAATGTTTTTTCTAGAATTCCTCTAGCTTAACCTTTGGAGCCTTCTCTCCATAGCTTCAACTTTTTATAGTTAAAACTTTCCGTTTCAACCCTATGTTATTGTCATCTTCTCACCGCTCTCTTTTTGTCTCAAGAGAAGTTTTCTCTGCTCTTACTTCTCTTTGCACTTTCATTATAACCAACAAAATCAAAAAGAAAAGACAAGTGGTAAAACTCGCCTTTTTACTGGTAAAATCGGTTATTTCATCGATATCTTTCGTTTTTTTCCTCTCGAAACAGGAATCAGAACCTTGTTTATAAGCTCAACTTCATCTTTATACCAAACCACAATATATTTAGAATTCACAATATAGGATACGTGTACTCGTAAAAAACCGAACTCTTTAAACACTTCTTCAAGTGCATTCATACTATCACGCTTATGAAAAACGCCTTTTTTTGTATAGAAATACACCATCTTTTCATTCTTTTCCAAATAGTAGATATCTTCATACGAAAGATTCATACGAACTCCATCATAATTAAATTCATATACATGACTTTGAATACATTGCGAACGAATCATTTGATCATAAGCTGAAATGTCATCTGCGATATTTTCTTTTGAAATATAGAACACACGACTTCTTTCATCATCGCCACGCGTCTTAATTGGATTTTCACACACATAAATCACAATCGCATTTGGATTATCATGTACAAATACACTTTCAATACGATTCGTCTTAAACATTTCATCAAACACAAATAATTGATACTCTTCTTTCTTCATCCGTTTTGCCAGATCACTCGCCTTTAAGTAATGACGAAAACACCAATCCTCATGCATAAACAATTTAGATAATTGAAAAACGATGTCCTTAGTTTCTTTTTCATATTCTAATATGGCTACTTTTATCATACTTATAATTATAAAGAGTGAACGCATTTTTATCAAATGTAAACCATTTCAAAATATTATTCTTTAAAGTCACGAATTAAAATCAAATCCTTAACAATTTCTTTTGCGCTAATTGATAAAATGATTTCTCCCTTTTCTTTAGTCGCACCCTTTGGATCTCCACCAATCCCAATTGGTTTTTGCTGCTCAGTTACCCAATCCGATGCAAGCCAAGACAAATGTGCTTTCATAGCTGTATTTTTAGGAATACCCTTTTCACTTGTTTCTAACTTAACTAAACTTTCATCAATTGCCATGACCATGGAAGTTTCCATTTCTCCACCATGAAAATCAAAAGTATTCCCTTTAGAAATTGTTGCCTTTACAACTGGATGATCAAAGGCTCCTGAGTTTAATACAAATGGATACACTTTAAAATCGCTTCTTACTTCTCTAGAAATCAAATTTGCGACCGGTGCATTTCCACCATGACATACAAGAAAAGCCAATTTTTTAAAGCCATGATGAGCTAGACTTTCACATAAGTCATACAACATATGATAGTAAGTCATAGGTTTAAATGTAATAGAGCCACAAAACTCTTTATGTTCCGTACTCAATCCAACTGGAATGACTGGAAACAACAATAAATGTATGTCCTCATCCTTTAACTCTTTTTCAATATAGTCACACATGGCTGTGGCAATGAGTGTATCCGTACCAAGTGGTGCTTGATTTCCATGTTGTTCTAATGCACCTAATGGAATCAAAACAATTGTGTTTTCTCGATCGACTTGTTCCATTTCTAAACGTGTTAATTCTTGATACTTACAAATCATACTTATTTGCCTCATAAATAAACTTAAAACTTGGACGAATGGCAGACAATCTTTCCATCAAGAAATATCCAATGATATAGTTAGCTGAGATTTTGATCAAGTTAAATGGAATTGTCGCAAATGCAATAAATGAAATTAAATCTTTAATACTTGGATTTACAGAACCTACCATTTGCACAACAGAATCTAACGGCATTCCCATAGCTTTGGCATATAGTGGCAAAGTAATACATGCATTACAGAAACATGCGAATACAGTACGAATTAGAATTCCAACAATTAAAGAGACAATAACAGCTTTTCTTGTCTTATTCATCTTCTTGTACACAAACCATGTTGGTAAAATAAATAGAGCAATTCCTAAAAGATTTGCGAGTTCACCCACATAAGCTGTATTTGTTCCTACAGTCACTACTTTTACAATCAATTTAATAACTTCAACTAAAGTGGCAGATACAGGTCCTAGACTAAATAGGGCAATAATACTTGGTACATCACTAAAATCAATCTTGTAGAATGGTGGCATCATTGGTAAAGAAAATTCCAGTGACATCAGTGCCCCGGCAAGACCTGCAAGCATCGCCGTTAATACAATTGTTTGAACATTCCATTTTTTCATCTTTTTACCTCCTTTTGATTCGGATAAGCTCTTCCAAAAGGAAAACCCCAAGAAAAATCTTCTCGGGGTCTAAAAAATACAAAAAATACTTTTGTGTCTTCTACCATCCAGACTATACTGTCGGTCTTGGAATTACACCAAGTCAGCCACTTGCGTGGGTCGCGGACTTTTACCGCCGGTAGGGAATTGCACCCTGCCCCGAAGAACTCATTGAATCTATGTTCGCAAATAAAATAACACACTTATTTTCATTATGCAATTAATTTGTTTATTTTTTCACAATGTGACTATTTTTCACCTTTCATCTCAAATAAGATATCTCTTAACTGCGCTGCTCTTTCGAAATCTAAAGTACGAGCTGCCTCTTTCATTTCCTGCTCTAATTCTTTGATCATCTTTTCCTTTTGTTTTGCCGGCAACTTTTTCTTCTTCAAATACTTAGCTGCCATTTCCTTAGTTTCCTTAGAACGAACTACATCGTGGATTGGTTTGATGATTGTCTTAGGAACAATACCATGTTTTTCATTGTATTCCATCTGAATCGATCTACGTCTTGCGGTTTCATCTATGGCTTCTTGCATACTTTCCGTAATTTTGTCGGCATACATAATAACTTTACCTTTGGCATTACGTGCCGCACGACCAATAATCTGAATCAATGATCGTCTTGATCTTAAGAAACCTTCTTTATCCGCATCTAATATCGCAATCAAGCTGACTTCCGGAATATCCAAGCCTTCCCTTAATAAGTTGATACCTACAAGTACATCGTATTTTCCTTGGCGTAAATCATGAATGATCTCCGTACGTTCAATCGTTGTAACTTCATGGTGTAGCCACGCTACTTTTAAATCCATATTCTTTAAATAGGAAGTTAAATCTTCAGCCATACGAACCGTTAGCGTCGTAATCAGAGTTCTTTCATGTTTTTCAAGGCGCTCCTTGATTTCATCTACTAAGTCATCAATTTGACCTTCAATAGGACGTACTTCGACTTCCGGGTCTAAAAGACCTGTTGGACGAATGATTTGTTCAACAATTTCCCCATGCGTTTGATCCAGTTCATAATCTCCAGGTGTTGCAGATACAAAGATGGCATTTTTAATCAACCCCTCAAATTCATTAAAACGCAAAGGTCGATTATCTAAAGCACTTGGAAGTCTAAAGCCATAATCCACCAATATTTGTTTTCTTGCGCGGTCTCCATTATACATGCCACGAATTTGTGGTAAAGAAACATGACTTTCATCTACCACAAGCAAGAAATCATCTGGAAAATAATCAAATAGTGTATACGGTTTTTCGCCTGGTTTTCTGCCATCAATATGCCTTGAATAGTTTTCAATACCTGGACATACGCCAAATTCCCTTAATGCTTCTATATCATAACGACACCTTTGTTCCAAACGCTCTTTTTCTAATGGTTTATCCTGCTCATCAAAATAAGCCAATCTTTCATCCAATTCTTCTTGAATTGTGTCTGCTGCATGATTGATGATATCCATACTTGTCGCATAGCCATTGGCCGGATAAATAATATACAGCTGATAAGATTGATTGACATGTCCTGTTACTGGATCGACTTCACAAATTCTTTCCACTTCATCATCAAACATTTCAATACGAATTAAATAACGATCTGTATGACCTGGTGTGATTTCAATGACATCCCCACGTACTCTAAAAGTCCCTCTTAATGGATCTGTATCATTACGCTTATATTGTTGATGTACTAACGCTAGCATCAATTCATTTCTTTCAATGATCTGTCCGCTTCTTAAAGTAAAGATCATATGACGATATTGTTCTGGATTACTAGCACCATAAATAGAGGCAACACTAGCTACAATAATCGTATCTCTTCTTTCTAAAACACTATTTACAGCTGCCATTCTAAGCATATCCAATTCTTCATTGGTCTTTGTGTTTTTATCAATATATGTATCTGTTTTTGGCAAATAGGCTTCTGGCTGGTAATAATCAAAATAAGAGACGAAATATTCCACACGATTATGTGGAAAAAATTCTTTAAATTCGGAATACAACTGTCCCGCCAAAGTTTTATTATGTGCAAACACCAAGGTTGGTCGATTCACTTGGGCAATCACATTCGAAATTGTAAATGTTTTTCCAGTTCCTGTAGCTCCCAACAGTACTTGAAATTTTTTATCTTCTTTTAAACCAGAAACCAATTCCCTAATAGCTTCTGGCTGATCTCCACTCGGTTTATATTCAGATATTAATTCAAACTGATTTTTCATACGTTCACATCCTTCTTCTCCATTATATACAAAAAGTAGGTTTATACCTACTTTTGTGCCTCTTCTATCGCTTTTTGTCTTTGCGTATCATCACTTGGTGTTCCATTCATCTTCAACAATACTTTTTCCATCAAAAGATCCCACGTCTTTTTATCACAATCTCCCGTTACTTCTAAACGATTGTCCTGTTGAAAACTTGCCAAAGCTTGAGAGCTGGTATTTGAAAAATATGTATCTGTTCGATCCACATCATATCCTAAATACTTCAGATATACTTGTAAAGCTTGGGCATTATCATCCACGCTGTCTTTTTTGATGACATCCTTTTTCTTGACTTTATAATAGGACGTTGTCTTCACTTCTCCAAGTTTTACTTCAATATCTGGTTTAAAACCCTTCTTGTTGATACTTGTACCTTTTGGCGTATACCAACGTGCCACTGTATACTTAAAACTTGTTCCATCTGAGAATGGTACTGTAACTTGTTCGGTACCTTTACCGTAAGATGTTGTTCCTACCGTAATCACTGTATCCCCTAAATTATCTTTTAAAGCACCAATCAAAACTTCGGCTGCACTTGCCGTATTTTCATTTTGTAGAACAATAATTTTACCCATTTTTACTTGATTGAATTCATCTTTTGCCATTTCTTTAGTAAACTTGCCATCTTTATCTTTTTCCTTAAAGACAACTGACTTTTTGGGAATCAAAGAACTTGAAATTTCCAATGCCGCATTTAAATAGCCGCCACCATTATTACGTAAATCTAAGACCAACTTTTTGATCCCCGCTTCTTGTAGGCGAGACATTGCCTTTGAGAAATCTTTGCCACTATTTTCTGAGAAACTCGTTAGAATAATTTCTCCATAACCTTCGTATACGTTACATACGACCGTTGAATCAAAAGTACCTGGAATCAAATTTGTCGTATATTCTTTTCCATCACGAAGATATTTTGTTTTAACATTCTGCCCTTCATGCGCCTTAATATATTTAATGATTGTGTCTGAATCATTTTCACTACATTTTAAATCATCTAATGAAATGATTTCATCTTGGGGTTTTAAGCCTTTCTTATCCGCTGTTGAATTGATGTATACGTTGGATACGACGAAGTTTTTACTTTCATTTAAATAAAAAGAGATCCCTAATCCTACATTACTTCCTTCAAGACTGCTTGAAAAGGCTCTGGCTTGTTCTAAGTCAAAATAGTTTGTATGAACATCTTGATCTAGAGTTGTCATTCCATCAATAGCTTGTTCCATAAGTTTGGAATCCAAATTTTTGATTTTATTCGAATAATACCAATCTGAATTCAAAATTGAATAAATGGTATCAAATTTTTCTTGTTCTTTACTATTTCCTGTCGTTTTTTTATTTAAAATAGCTGGTACACTTATGCCTGCGCCAAAACATGCAATGCATAGTAGTGTAATCAATATTGTTTGACTTTTTTTTCTCATAAGCTCATCCTATTCTAAAACAAAATGGGACGAATCATTCGCCCCAATAATTCCATATAGAAAGTATACGAAACAATCCTTTATTCTGCAATGTTTTTATCGTTTCATTTTCAAATATTTTCTTGCCGCAAACAAGGATGCGAACCCACCAATCAAGGCTCCCGCAAGAATGATAGAGAGTCCTACTTGAAAGCTGATTGTACTTGGTTTAAATAGGGCAAACATAGGTGTGAATAGTTTTCCGTCTAAACTTTCGTACAGCTTTTCATATCCAAAATGCACCAATAAATATGGAATGATAGATCCAATTAGTCCAATAAAAATACCTTCGACAATGAATGGATTACTGATGAAACCATTCGTTGCACCTACTGTACGCATAATAATAATTTCATCACTTCTTGAATCAATTGTCGTTCGAATCGCGTTATAAATCAAATATAAAGACAATAGAGTCAATAAAGCAACAATGCCTAAACCAATCTTTTGAATCATATTCAACATGTCTACTAAGCTTGTAACGCTGTCTCCTCCAAAAGCTGTGCTGGATACGCCATCAATTTTTTGAATCTGCACACTTGTTTTACGGATAGAAGAAGCATTCTTTACATAAACAAAGAAAGCATTGGATAAGGGATTTGTTTCTCCTCGATAAGCTTTAAAAGCATCTCCCTTTTCTTTGATCATAAGTTCAAGTTCATCATCTTTAGAGGATACTTCTACCTTTGAAACATTCTTCAATTTAGATATTTCACTCTGAATACTTGATATAGCTGTTTCATCATCGATATCCTCATTTAAAATAATGTGAATACTCAAATCTTTTTGAACATCATTCGAAAAATAATTAACGTGTAATCCAATAATCAATATCGAACCAATCAAAAGTAGGGTAATGCCAATGGCACTAATGGCAGAAAAGCACAACATAATATGTCTTTTCATTTGGAGAAAGGCATACTTCAATTCGTATAAAAAAGTACGTAAACCTTTCATCATAAACTCTTATACCCACCTTTATTCGAATCGTGAATCACATATCCTTTGTCTAACATAATCGTACGTTTTTTAAAGCGGTCAACCAATACTTTATCATGTGTAACCATCATGATTGTTGTATCTAGTTTTTGGTTGATTTTTTCTAATAATGAAATAATTTCTAAACTCTTTTCGGGATCTAGATTTCCTGTTGGTTCATCTGCAATCAAAACTTTTGGTTTATTCGCAATGGCACGGCCAATCGTTACACGCTGTTGTTGTCCTCCAGATAATTCGTCTGGATAACTTCTAGCCTTTTCTTTCAAATCAACAAGCTCTAATACTTCCATTACACGTTTACGAATTTGTTTGCGTGGCATACCCACAACTTCTAGGGCAAAGGCAATATTTTCAAAGACAGTTAATTTTGGAAGTAAACGATAATCTTGAAATACGCAGCCAACATTACGTCTATAGTATGGAACTTTTCTATGTTTTAAGGCCCCTACATTAATACCATCTACAATAACTGCACCTTCATCTGGAACTTCTTCTCCATTTAGCACTTTGATCAATGTAGATTTACCAGAACCTGTGGCTCCAATCACATAAACAAATTCACCTTTATCAATATGTAAATTTACATGATTTAAAGCATGTACTCCATTGGGATATGCTTTTGAAACATCTTTTAAATCAATCATAATGTTCCTCCTAACTAAAGAACTTTTCTGGTCTTTCCCTGCAAGGCGCTGCTTTGCCAGCTTCACAAGAAGTACCTGTGCCTGACCAGCCTGTTCCCCACGCAAAATCAGCACCCGCACTAAAACGAGCTACCGCATCACTTACAGACATTGAACCTAGATTATAGACTTCAATATGTGTATGTGGCCCACTTGAATTTCCTGAATTTCCCGATAACGCGATTGCTTGACCTTGTGAAACACTTTGTCCTGCACTTACGTAGATTGTTTGCGACAAGTGACAGAAACTTACGGCATAAAGTGTATCGTTCACATTACACAACATTTCTATTGTGTTTCCACCACCATAAGGATATCCTGACCAGTTACCCAAATAGCCTGAGTTGCTTCCTACAGGGGCTGCGGCATATAAAATCACACCACTTGCTGGAGCTACTACAGTTGTACCAATTGGAGCTGCCCAATCTAGTCCTAAGTGCATGCCTCCACCAGGATATGCCCAGGTACCTGCACTTTTGCTTCCACCTTGTACAGGATGTATAAATCCAGATACGGATTCAATCGATCCTGAGAAGTTTGTTGAAATCACAAAGTCTCGAATGCTATTCATGTCCACTTGTGCGGAACGTTTCTGTGCTTCTAATTCTGTAATTTTTTTCTGATATTCTTCAACCAGTTTATTATAAGATTCCTCTAATTTACTGGCCTGCTGTTTTTGCGATTCTAATTCTGCCTTTTGACTTTTTGCGTCTTCATCTAAACGTTTTTGTTCATCTTGCTGCAAAACAAGTTCTTTCTTTAATTTATTTAACTTTTTAATTTGCGACTGATCATCTTCTGTGATTCTTTCAACTCCAGAAATACGACGAAGCATATCACTTAAACTATCCGATCCCATGATCAAGTCTATAATCATATTGGTTCCAATCGTTGTTTGTTCATTTTTCATACGATTTTCGATTTGTGCGTTCCAAGCATCAATTTCAGCTTGTTTTGCCTGAATCTTCTCTTCCAATTCTTTAATGTTGTTTTCAATCAACTCAATCGATTTTTCTTTTTCACTTATCTGCGTTTGTAAATTGGAAACCAATTCTTTTTGTTCCTTGGCAAGCTGCTCCATTTTTGTCGTATCACTCTGCAAAGAAGCTATGCTCGAAGTATAAGCTTCAATACTGTTTTGCAGACTTTGTTTACGATTCTTCTGATATTCCTGAAATCCCTGACAAGCTTTTACGCCAGCTTGTGAAGTTTGTGCCTGACTACACTTGGCATACCAGGCTTCTGTATCGGAATAGTCTTCTGCTGAAACAGGCATGATTAATGAGCAGGCCATAGCTAAACTTAGAAAACCTGCACAGAATTTATATTTTCTCATCGTGTCCACCTCAAATATTTTCTAACGGCTAAATAACTTCCTAGCATTCCTACAACCATTCCAATCAAAAGAATGCCACCTGAAGTACAAAGTACGAATGGATATGGTTTCAGCATACTCATCATGTCACTAAAAAACATACCATTCATTACGTGGTAAAGTCCTGTATAGCCAAATATACAAATCAAAACAGGGCCTAATGCACCCCAAAAGCCAATAAAGATTCCTTCTAATACAAACGGTAAAGAAATATACCAGTTATAGGCACCAACTGTTCGCATGATCGCAATCTCATCTTTTCGTACTAAAATTGTCATTTTAATAGTATTTCGAATCAAGAATACGGCAATCAAAACCATCAATCCAACAAAGACACTTCCCCATACACGGATATTTTTAAACAGTTGAATCATCGTGTTGATAGCACTACCTCCATATGTAGCTTGAACAACACCATCCATTTTAGAAATTTTCTTTGTCACTTTTGAAATTTTTGTGTTGTCTTTTAATTCCACATTCAAAACGTCATATAAAGGGTTCTTGTCCTCTCCCTTATATTGTTTAAACATCGCCCCATTTTCTTTGATCAACGCATCCAATTCCTCTTCTTTACTTGAATACGTTACTTTTTTTACGGAAGCAAGAGATGAAATTGAATCGGATAATTCACTAATTTCTTCATCTTCTAGTGTTGGATTTAAAGAGACTTGAATCATAAATTCACTTTCAATTTGACTCGTAAATCCTCCGACATTCATATAAATCACAAATATAAACAAAGCCATTAATAAAGCAATGCCAATCGATACAATGGAAGAAAAGGTCATCAAGAAATGACGGTGCATATCTTTATTGGCACTGTGTACTAGTCTTGGTAAACTCTTAAAAAACAGTAACATTTTTATCACCTACATCACTAATTATAACATATCTATCAAATCAACCTACAAATCACAAAATTTCACATACACCTTCATTCTAATCCTTCCATGTGAAAATAACATTAAAGTCGCTAATTTTCTCAAAAAATGATATATTTTTCTTATAGTTTTTATAAAAAGGGGAAAATTAAAATGTACATATTTGAAGATTTAATAGGCTATATCTTCTTAGCATCTTTATTAGGGATTATTTTAACTATTATTATTGGTCCTTTTGTTTACCTTACGATTTACATAAGGAATAAAAGAGAAGAAAAAGCCATTGAATTAAATAACAATCTCAAAAGAGAATTTACCAATAAATATCAATTAGATATAATGCCGAGCAACGCAATTATCGAGAGCACAGAAGAATGTTATGCAGAAAATTATTATCAATTAAATTTTCCACATTGGAAATTTGAAAATATGAATAAAACAAAAGATAATCGCATGAACAATAATTATATTGTCTGGGAAGATAGTTATCTCTATATTGACAACTATTTAATATCTTTTGATAATCCATTATCCCTAATGGACTGTATCTATCACTTACGAAATAATAGCGTTGAAATAAAGAAATCTTTTTACGAAATTGAAAAGATAAATAAAGAAAAGAGTAAATTTGAATATAGCAACACCCTCCTGTCAATTACAGATTTAATCAGACTATATAGTTCAAAGCCTACAGATTTTGAGTATTATTGTGCAAATATTTTTAAAAAAATAGGCTTTGAAGCTGTAGTAACTCCGCCAACTAACGATGGAGGATATGATATAAAATTATTGAAGAACAACAATATATTCGCTTTAGTTGAATGCAAGTTATTTGATAAAACAAAAGTTGGACGACCATTAATCCAAAAACTTGTTGGAGCTAGTGTCACAGAAAAAGCCAATAACTTGATTTTTATAACGACAAGTGATTTTTCAAATGAAGCAATAGAATACGCTAATGCCACTCACGTTCAACTTATTAACGGCGAAAATCTAATCAAATTATCCGAACGTGTCTATCATAGTGACAACAAAAATTATTTTGATGAAGATTCTGTAAGACTTGATATTCAAGACTTCTTAGAATACATACCAAAAGATATTTTAGCAATCTGCTATGATAATATGTAATCATTAAAAAGAATCCCGAAAAATCGGGATTCTTTTTATAAGCAAAGATCGATTACTCGATCTCTTATAAGCTTTGACCTACTGCATCTGCCTTTTTAATAGCGTCAATAAACTCTTCTTTTGTGAATGGGAAAGGTGCATTTTTCCACTCATTTGTTTTTGTAGCCGCTTCAGTCAAAGCTTCCAAATGGCTTTCATCCAAGTCCACATCCGCTAAAGTCACTGGTAAGCCGATTGATTTATTGAATTTTGCCATTTTCATTAAATTTTCTTCATCTTTGGCATATGCATACAATACTAATACACCAAAGGATACAACTTCGCCATGTAGATGGTGTCCATCACGTGTAATTGAGCAACTACCATTATAGAAGGCATGCGCAATGCTTGAATTATAATAATATTCTGGTTGGTTTGTTAAGTTTGAAACATATCCAGTTGATACGACAATATCCAAGGCAATAGCTTCGATTGCAGCTGAATTTGTATCATTTTTACAATCTTCCATACCTTGTTTACCATATTTCAACAATGGTGCAGTACAAGTTTTCGCCAATGCCAATCCCATTGTAGCCGTGTGATCTAAAATCTTTCCTTGTGTTGCGAATTCAACTTCACATTGTTTAGACAACGCATCCCCAATTCCGGCCCAGAAATATTCACTTGGTGCTTTTGCGATGACATCTGGATTGATAAAAATGTGTGCTGGACAATGAGGATATGAATAGTGGTCCAATGCTCCATTATCATCATATACTACGGCAATAGCTGTAGCGGCCGAACAGTTTGAACAGATTGTTGGAAATGAAAAAACCATTTTGTCATTCATCTCAATGGATGCGGTTTTACAAGTATCGATAGCTTTTCCTCCACCAATCGCAAAGATAACATCGGCTTCTTGTACGTTTGAATTTGAAGTCAATTTATGTACGTTCGTCATAGTACATTCAATACCATATACAATTGAATCTGTAATAATAATATCAGTCTCTTTAATGGCTTCACGAATTCTTGGTTCAGTAGCCGCCAAAGCTCTTTTACCACCAATCAATACAACTTTTTTAACATTGTACTTTTCACATACACCTGGGATTTCGTTGTAACAACTTTCTCCGACTGAATAATTAGACATTTCAATTGTTTTCATAAACTTCTACTCCTTCTTTTACTTCAATACTTTTTGTATGATAATTCTTGTATACACCGACCGTTAAGAATGGAACAATGATGATTGCGATAGCTAAATATCCACAATATCCATATCCATATTTAATAATATTTGTTAATCCGGCTAAAGAAATTGTCATGGATACAATAATAATAAAGGCAGATACAATAATTCTTTTCTTTACTGGATTTTCTACATTCTTTAAAACACGCATATTTTCAAAGCGAGCCACAAATCCGAATGTTGTTGTTACTGCTGTAGAAATTAAGCAAAGTAATAAACAAATACCATATACAACAACCATCCAATTGGCATTCATCGTATTTAAACTCGTCAATGTAGGAAGAGTTGTTTCTCCATAAACACTCTTCCAAGAAATTAACATCAATACACTTAATACTAATGCGACAGCATTCATCACAAATGAGACCCACATTGCTTTTGAACAAGATTTTCGATCTGGTAAGATAGCTCCACATGCTACGATCGTTGGTAATGTCACACATTGAAAGCCTGCATATGTAAATGCATTTAAGATGGCTTTAGGCATATCCATAAAACCATTTACAGTAAAGTCATTTGCTAAAATAGCTCCAATATTTTGACCTTTCATGATTCCCATACCATAAATAACAATAGCTGTTACCAAAATAGCCATACCCATATATGTACTTGCCATACGAACCACGTCAGCTCCAAAAATTGTTAAGCAAAGAACAACAATTCCAACCGCAACGACACAAGCATAATAATTAAATCCAAAGTATTGTTGCAATGCACTTGCAGCTCCACTAATTGCTGCTGCAACAGCCATCAAAACCATGATATTAAAGAAGATCTCAAATAAGATTTCCAACTTATCGAATGGATGATATAAGTTTTCAAACAATTCCTTTGCACTTGTCAAATTTCTCTGGTTATACATCACCATGGCTTCTCGCATTGTCAATATCAATAGCAACATAGCTATTATGGCACTCACAATACCAGTCCATCCTAAACCTACATAATATGTATTTGCCTGATTTCCTGTGGCAAATCCACCTCCAGCATGTGCTGAGAATAATACAGCGCCTACCGAAAATATCGCCATTTTCCCAACTTTTTGTGCTTTCATAATTTTCCTCCTATAACGTGCACAACAAGCTAACAAAAAAACCAATCGTTTCTTGCTGCCTGTTTAGACAGAAGAGACGAAAGGTTAGAATTACAATACTTCCGCGGTACCACTCTTCTTCATTCATTTAAGAATGCACTCATTTCAGATGCTATCACATCCTGCTTTATTAACGTTAAGCCTACGTTCAAGTCTTATCAACCTGACCACTCCATGGTAAGTTCAAAGTTCAATCCTTTATGTCTTGCACCAACCGACAACTCTCTAACAAAGACTTTCCTTTTACTACTCCATTTCCTTGTGTTTTATGCGTTTATAATAACACCACATTTTCATTTAAGCAAGCATTTTATTACATTTATTTTCAGTAAATTCGAATCTATGTTTTACATCCATCAAAAAAATGGTACATATTACTCATATATACCCTCAATTTCTAATAATTTTTCTTTCTTCTCAATTCCACCTGCATATCCAGTTAAACTACTGTTGGATCCAATTACTCTATGACAAGGAATCAAAATCGAGATCTTATTATGTCCTACAGCACTTCCCACTGCTTGTGCTGACATTGATGGAGAAATCATTCTTGCGATGTCTTTATATGTCATAGTTTTACCATAGGGTATTTTAAGAAGTAGTTGCCAAACTTTCTTTTGAAACTTTGTTCCAATTAGATGCATTTTAGGCAAAACTTTTGGTTCATTACCACTAAAATAAAGATTTAACCATTCTTTTGTTTCTTTTAAAACAGCCGTTTCTTTTTCAACAGGGTCTATCAAACCATCCGCATAATATTTTTGATTTTCAAACCAAACACCAATCAATCCGATTTCATCAGCCGCCAATAACATTTTACCTAATGGTGAATCATAATATTGTATATACATAATCAAACCTCTATATATAGAAAAAAAGTCATCCGAAGATGACTTACTTTTTTTTAATTGGTGGAGCGTATCGGGATCGAACCGATGACCCCCTGCGTGCAAGGCAGGTGCTCTCCCAGCTGAGCTAACACCCCATATATTCAGCAAATGGTGGGCCTGAATGGACTTGAACCAACGACCTCACCCTTATCAGGGGTGCGCTCTAACCACCTGAGCTACAGGCCCATTTGCTGAATGCCTATTTAATATACCATGCGATTTTATATTATGCAAGTCTTTTTTTGATTTTTTTTAAATATTATAATTAATCTAGTTTTAGACATCAGTATTGTCAGTTTAATGATTATAATCTTTTAAAATGGAGGTATCTTATGAGTCAAATAAAATGTCCCAATTGTGGAACTGTATTTCAGGTGGATGAGAGTCACTATCATGAAATCTTACAACAAGTCCGTAATGAAGAATTTGAAAAGGAATTAAAAGAAAGAGAAAAGAATTCAAACCAGGTTCTTCAGTCTAAACTTGAAAAAGAATATGAAGCTAAATTAAGTCAGAAAACTTTAGAAATCAAAGAGCTTCAGGCAAATAAAGAGCAAGAAATCATTTCTTTAAAAGAACAATTAAAGTCTACTGAACAAATTATCAAGAGTGAAACTGAAAAAGCTTATCAAGACCAATTAAACAAGAAAGAGCTTGAAATCAAACAGCTGCAATCGGACTTCAATCAGAAACAAAGTGATAAAGAGCAGGAAGTCATTTCATTAAAAGAAAAGCTAGAAGCAAGTACGCAGTTAACGAAAACTGAAACGCAAAAAGAATATCAGGAGCAATTAAATCAAAAAGATTTAGAGATTTCTAAACTCAATGCCAAATTAGAACAGATTCTTTCACAGAATAAAATCCATGAATCTAAGGCTGAACAAGAATATAGATTGCAGCTACAGGCAAAGGAAAATGAAATTCAAGCCTTAAAGAACAACATTTCAAACAACGAAAAAGTATTAAAGGCAAATCTATTAAATACATACCAATCAAAGCTAAATGAAAAGAACCTTGAAATCCAGTCTTTAAAGCAAGATATGGATAAGGCTAAGGTTGAAAACGAATTGAATGTAAAGAGTATTAAACAAGATCTACAAAATCAAATCGAGCAGGATAAAATGAAATATCAGCTTCAAGAAAAGAGCTTGCAGGAAAAATACGATACTTTACTACAAACCAAAGATGAGCAAATTGCCTACTATAAAGATTTCAAATTAAAACAGTCTACTAAAATGATTGGTGAATCTTTAGAACAACATTGTGAAATTGAATTCAATAAACTTCGTGCTACTGGTTTTCAAAATGCATACTTTGAAAAAGATAATGATGCTCGTACAGGATCAAAGGGTGACTATATCTATCGTGAGTTAGACGAGAATGGTGTAGAAATCATTTCCATCATGTTTGAAATGAAAAACGAAAATGACAAAACAGCTACAAAACATAAGAATGAAGATTTCTTAAAAGAATTAGATAAAGACCGTAATGAAAAGAATTGTGAATATGCTGTTCTTGTTTCTATGTTAGAGCCAGAAAACGAATTATATAACACGGGTATTATTGATAAATCCCATCGCTATCCAAAGATGTATGTGATTCGTCCTCAATTCTTTATTCCAATGATCACCATTTTAAGAAATGCTGCATTCAATTCTATGCAGTATAAAAATGAATTGCAGTTGATGCGTAATCAAAATATTGATATTACACACTTTGAAGAGAATATGAATGATTTTAAACAAAAGTTCTCAAGAAATTATGAATTAGCTTCCAAAAAATTCAATACGGCTATCGAAGAGATTGATAAAACAATTTCACATCTTCAAAAGACAAAAGAAGCCTTACTATCAAGTGAAAGACAATTGCAATTGGCTAATAATAAAGCAGAGGATCTTACAATCAAGCGTTTAACTCGTAACAATCCTACAATGAAGCAGAAGTTTGATGAATTAAAGAAATATGACAAATAAAGGACATTTCCAATAGGAGATGTCCTCTTTTTAAAACATATTCATGAATAATGAAATGATAATCCAAAGAATAGTAAATATTAAATATAAAAGGTTAGGAATTTGCTTAAAGAATCTTACATACCAATTCTCATTTGTCTTCTCTTCTTTAATAAATGCATTCACTTCCTTTGATTTTAGTATTATTGTAATGAGGCCATAAATCACAAGGGCAAGTACTAAAACTGTAATCAAAACATGATTTGAATAAACCGACATTAAAGCTAAAAAGTTATTACCTGCATGAGCTAGCATAGTAACTAAAATACTATCCGATTTAAGATACATATAACATAGTACCAGTCCCATAAAGAAAGCGGGTATGGCTTGTGTAATATTTAAATGTAAAAGTCCAAATAATAAAGAAGTCACAATAATCGCAAACATTTTATTATATTTCGACAATGTTTGTAGAATCATACCTCTAAATATCAACTCTTCAAATATAGGTGCAAGCACGACAACACTGATAAAAGTAAAAGCGTTATACATTAAACTGCCGCTTAACGAAAAATCTGGACTTGTATTTGGTAATCCAAATTTTGATAATAAAGCACCAATAATACCAATCGCATAATTCAGAAAATACATCATTGAAACAGTATCTATTGTCTCTTTGGGTTTAAATGTAAACTTCAAATCTTTGATATTTTGTTTAAAAGAACTACTCATAAACCATAATATGATGATTCCAGATATAAAAGAAATCAACATTTCAATGCAGGCATTGATTGCAGAATAATCATAATACAAAGAATACATAATTAAAGGCATTGCGACAAAGCTAAACAAAAAAGAGAGTGTCAGCTGCATAATAATATATAGCCATAATGAGCCTCCAACTTTACTTAATTCTTTATCGGGCATAAATTTAGGTGGTTGTTGCATAAAATCCCTACTTTCTTAAATTTATTCTAACACAAAAGAGGCTCTTAGGCCTCTTGTAAAATATGAAGTTTTCTTAATGATTCCTCAATTGAATCTAAATCTTCTTTTGATTGTGCACTCACCGTATGACAATGATATCCACTCGTTAGATCCGTTAAAGGTTTTGCCTGATTCTGTGAAATAGAATCAATGAATTCCTTGACTTGTTTTCTAGAACTAATGTTCATTTTAGCCTCTAACTTTCCATATACATCATGTTTGACAAATACATTTTCAATACAGCCACCACAATCTACGATCGCATTCATTTCTTCTTCCATACGATCATTCAAATGAAAACAAGAAAATACTCTTCGAACTCTTTGATGTGAACATACATATCCTTTGTGTGTCGCATAAATATGAACATTTCTTGCCTTTAATAAGGCAATATCCTGCACAATGACTTGTCTTGATACATTAAACTTTTTGGAAAGTTCACTTCCTGAAACTGGCACTTCGCTTTTTGAAATCGTGTCATAAATGGCTTGAAGTCTAGCTTCTTTTTCCATTTATTTCACCTGCAAGTTTTTTAAAGACAAATCTAAAATAGGTGCTGAATGCGTTAGAGCACCACTTGAAATATAGTCCACACCTAAGGCAGTTAATTTTTCAATATTCTCTTTTGTGACATTTCCAGAACATTCAGTTTCGGATCTTCCATCGATGATTTCAATTGCTTTTTTCATATTTTCAACACTCATGTTATCTAACATGATAATATCCGCACCTGCTTCAACCGCTTCTTTAACCTGTTCTAAATTTTCTACTTCCACTTCAATTTTACGAACGAAAGAAGCATAATCCTTTGCCATCTGAACTGCATTCGTGATTGAACCAGCTGCTGCGATATGATTATCCTTCAACATAACACCATCTGATAAATTGTATCTATGGTTATTTCCACCACCAACACGAACTGCATATTTTTCAAACACACGCATATTTGGTGTTGTTTTTCTTGTGTCCAACAGCTTTGTCTTTGAACCCTTCAAATAAGATACGACACGATTTGTATAAGTGGCAATTCCACTCATTCTTTGAAGATAATTCAACGCAGTTCTTTCACCTGATAAAAGAACACGAACATCTCCAGACACTTCAGCCAATAATTGTCCGTTTTTAACGGCATCCCCATCTTTTACATAGAATTTCACTTCCATGTTTTCATCTAATAAATAAAAGACTCTTTCAAATACTTCAAGGCCTGCAATGATTCCTTCTTCTTTACAGATCAATTGTACCTGCCCATATTGATAGGAAGGCATGACTGCATTTGTTGAAACATCTTCACTTGTTATATCTTCCTGCAAAGCTTGGATCAATAAGTGATCCACATTTAAACGCATTGTATTCTTATCCACGAGCTTGTCTCTCTCTTTCTATTTCTTCAAGTACCATATCATGATACATTTTTTCTTGATTTGACAACTGATGTGACTTAATCACATTCGTCAAATGATCAAATTCACTAGTTGTTGCCGGTTTATTTTTCAATAAATCTTCAACAGCTCTTTTACCCCACACTAAAGATTCAAGTAAAGAGTTGCTAGCCAAGCGGTTTCTTCCGTGAACTCCGTTGCAGCTCGTCTCTCCTACCGCATATAAGTGGGACATAGAAGTACGTGAATCTTTATCTACATGAATTCCACCCATAAAATAGTGCTGGGCTGGCGTAACAGGAATCCATTCTTTTGTACAATCATATCCTTCTTCCAAACACTTTTCATAAATGTGAGGAAAATGATTCTTAATGACTTCTTCACCTAAAACAGTCATATCCATCCAAACATAAGGCATATCATCCTTCTTCATTTGTTCGCGAATCTTTTGTGTCATGATATCGCGTGGCAACACTTCATTCGCAAAACGCTTTCCGTCTTTTCCATAAAGCTTAGCCCCTTCTCCACGAACCGATTCACTAATAAGGAAGGCTCTTCCTTTTTTCTTTGTATATAAAGTTGTTGGGTGAATCTGTACATAATCCACATTTTCTAATTTAATACCATGCTGGATTGCAATCGCAATGGCATCTCCCGTTAAGTGTGGATAGTTAGTTGAATGATCATATAATCCGCCGATTCCACCACACGCAAAGATTGTATAACCAGCTTCAATGCTCATTTCATTATTGTTGGCATCTTTCGCCAAAACACCATAACATACATTGTCCTTTTCAATAATGTCTGTCATTGTGACATATTCCATGATTGTAACATTCTCTAATTTGCGAACCGCATCTAATAAAGTGGATGTGATTTCTTTTCCCGTAATATCTTCATGGAATAAAATACGTGGCTTAGAATGTGCCCCTTCACGCGTGTAATCTAATTCACCATCTTTTGTCGCAAAATTAACACCATATCCAATCAGTTCATTAATAATATCACGGCTTGAATTGATCATAATTTCAACAGATTCCTTACGATTTTCGTAATGCCCTGCCTTCATAGTATCTTCCATAAAAGAATCAAAATCATTTTTGTCTCTCAATACACAAATTCCACCTTGTGCTAAAAATGAATCACTATTTTCCGCATCAGATTTTGTCAACATTAGGACCTTTTTATCATTTGGAACATGTAAAGCTGCAAACAACCCACTTGCACCTGTTCCAACAATAACTATATCTGCCTCTAACTTTTCCATATTATTTTGCCAACTCCAACATTCTATCTAATGACTTTTCGGCCATAGCCTTCACTTCTTCATCTACAAACACTTCATTTGTCTCATTCAACAAACAATCATAAACTTTTTCCAAAGATACTTTTTTCATATTCATACAGATCAATTTATCGGATAATGGATAGAAAGTTTTATCTGGTGATTTCAACTGCATTTCATGAAGTACACCAAGTTCAGTGCCAATCACAAATTCTTTACTTGGATTGTCCACTGTATATTGAATCAATTCTGAAGTGCTTCCCGCAAAATCAGTTGCCTCAACAACTTCATTAACACACTCAGGATGAACAATGATTGGAACATTTGGATGTTCTTCACGTGCTTTTTCAACATCTTTTAATGTCACACGCTTATGTGTAATACAATATCCATCATTTAAGATAATATTCTTTTCAGGTACTTGTTTCTTCACATAAGCACCTAAGTTTCCGTCTGGAATAAAGAAAATATTTTTATTTGGAAGTGAACGAACAATCTTCACTGCGTTTGAACTTGTTACACAAATATCAGCCATTGTTTTTAGTTCAGCTGTTGAGTTGATATAACATACAATCGCTAAATCTTCATATTCTTCTTTAATCTTCTTAATAACAGCCTTACTTGCCATGTGTGCCATTGGACAATCTGCATTTAAATCTGGCATCAATACTTTCTTGTCTGGATTTAACATTTTGGCACTTTCACCCATAAATTTAACACCCGCAAATACAATAATATCTGCATCTGTATTTTTTGCTTTCTTTGCCAAAGCATATGAATCTCCGACAAAATCCGCTACATCTTGTACAGCTCCATCTACATAATAATGCGCTAAAATAATCGCATTTTTTTCCTTTTTTAATTTCAATACATCTTCTTTTAAAGACATGGAATTTTCCTCCCTTAAAAAATTTTACCGTTTTGAATTATACACCCAGGCTTTACATCTGACAAGACAGTTGTAAAGTCAATATTATATAAGTTATATATCACAATGAAATAAGCACGAAAAAAGCGATGAATCAAAAATCATCGCCTTAGTTTTTTGTCTGTAAAATGCTTGGTGCAATATAAGTACGAGTTTTGTACTCTGCATCTAAATCATACAAACCCTTGGCATCGTGTCCAAACAATTCAAATCGAGAAATTAAATCCGAAGCATTCTTTTCTTCTTCTCCTTGTTCTTTGACAAACCAATCCAAGAACTGCATAGTTCTAAAATCTTTTACTTCATAAGCTGCTGCGTAACAAGTATGAATCAATTCAGTTACGTATTGTTCATGTTTTAAGCCTGCTTTTAACGGATCACTTAGTTCATTTAAAGGAATATTTGGCTTATTAATAGCTTCCAAAACAACACTATGATCATTGTCTTGAAGATATTGCATCATCAATTGAGCATGTGCAATCTCTTCTTGTACTTGTACATGATACCAATTTGCGAAACCCTCTAAACTTTTATCATGATAATAATTTTCGAAATCCAAATACAAATAAGCAGAATATAATTCTTTATTAACTTGATTATTCAACAAGTCCGCTACTTTCTTACTCAACATAGCACATTCCTTCTTTCTGGCTACATCATACTCCTAGCGACAAGAAAAGCGTAGTGATATGCTCTCACAACGCTTCATTTACACATTTCATTAAACTGTCAACATCCTTATCGTTTGGATGTTTTAAAGCCTCATCAAAATTCTTCAACATTTCAGAATTCGATTCAAACTTTGCACGAATTGCCAAAGGCATCTTACCTTGACACATCCATGTTCCTTTAACGCAGTTGGATGCATCTAAATGATTTTGAACATTTTTTAAAATCATCTCAAAATATTCTTTAGATTTACCAAAACCAGCCGTTCCAAACAAGAAAACATTTTGATTACGTAGTGTAGAAAGATATTGTTTCATTTGATCATCACAATCTCCCTTATCACACCAGAATCCAATGCACAACAAATCTACAGGTTCTAAATTTTGTGTATTTTCTACAGGTACACAATATTTTGACTCCATAAAATTCAAGCTGTTTGCCAAAGATTGTGTATTCCCTGTTTTTGAACTATATACAATTCCTATCATAAAATATACCCTTTCATAAGTAGCGATTACGCCATGCATAATACTCTTCATCTTTTTCCATATCAATACCATGGTCATTTTCATAAACTTCAAACGTATTCTGATGAAATAGTGAAATAAAATCATTTCTTGAAATCTTTGAATGCCATTGACTATGCCATATATATACTTTATCTTTTTCCATTTTAATCAACGCACGATTCTCTAAACATATTAGTGCATGACTATCTTTTAATTTTTCAAATGCCTCTATTATTTCCATAGAATTATTTTAGCACAACTTTCAAGGATAAGAAAAGGTAGCCGAAGCTACCATGAGATATTATTATTCGTAATGATCTTTTAATTCTTGGAAATAAGCCTGTGGATGATTACATACTGGACATACTAATGGGGCTGTTTCGCCATAGTGAATGTGTCCACAATTCAAACAAATCCAAACAGTTGAAGTTGCCTTTTTAAACATTGCATCTTTTTCAACATCTTTCAACATAGCTTTATAACGAGCTTCGTGATGTTTTTCAATAGCCCCTACGCCTTCGAACAAGGCAGCAATATCATCAAAGCCTTCTTCACGAGCTTCTTTAGCCATTGTTGCGTACATATCTGTCCACTCATAGTTTTCACCTGCAGCCGCATCTTTTAGGTTTTCTGTTGTTGTAGGAACTTTTCCACCATGCAAAGCCTTAAACCACAATTTTGCGTGTTCTTTTTCATTATTTGATGTTTCAGTGAAAATGTTCTGAATCTTTACATAACCATCTTTTTTAGCTTGTGAAGCATAATATTGATACTTAACACATGCCTGAGATTCCCCTGCAAAAGCAGTCATTAAATTCTTTTCTGTTTTAGATCCTTTTAATTCCATAATAAAGACCTCCTATCTGTCTTCATTTTAAATCAACTCAACATATTTTTCCATTAAAACGCATAAGAAAAAGACAAATCCTAAGACTTGTCTTTTCTAATCATTATTTGACCATGATGGTGTATCATTGCCTCTTCGTACTAAAATAGCTTTTTGGAATTCGGTTTGATTCAAGAACTCTAAAATACGCATCGTTTCTTCTTCTGTACATCCTATCAATAATTTGACGATACAATCCTTCTTAAGAATGTCAGCTGTAATCGCAATCGCATCTACATTATTTGTTGCGATAGAACCTTTGAAAACATCAATAGGTTTTTGATCTGAACCAAATGTATCTGAAAGAAAACCGTAATCTACAGGGTAGACTAAATTTGTAAATTTATAGTGAGTACTTCCTTTTGGTCGGTCAATCGTACAACTGCTAGACAACAATAGTGTATCAAGCTTTTGCCAAAAGTATGCGTTATTTTCTAATTGCTGCATAATAACCTCCTGTCTTGTAATAGTCTATAGATTATTATAGCATTTACAAAATTATTTACAATACAAGAAAAGTTTTTTCAATATTCTTGGAAGAAAGATTTGATTGTTTCATGGTTTTTAGTACAATTTAGTGCAAGCATCAATAAAATCCTTGCCTTCTGCGCTGAAAATTTATAGGCCGGAATAGTGACTCTTTTAGAATCAAAAAATTCTGAATCAAAGACAGCTCCCTCTAATACGCGACTTGCACGTACGACTGTACATTCTCCTGTATAATTTTCTAAAACTTCTTTAATTTTTGTTGGATAATTCCCTGAACCTGTTCCTGCTAGAACTAGGCCATCATACGTACCTAACATAAATTTTAACAATTCAGGATCCGAATCTGTGTGCACATAAAAAATTTCTACTTTAGGCAAGTCATCAAATTCCATTTTTGAAAAAATGGTTTGGAATGTATGTTTTTTAAATGGTGCATTCAGTAAATACACATGATCATCACGCATATATCCTAGAGAGCCAAATTCACCCATTTTAAATGCATCGGTTTTATAGCTATTTGTTTTCTGTAAATCTCTACCTGAATAGATTGTATCAGAAATCACAGCTAAAACACCGGCTTGCCAAGCTTCCATATGACATGCTAAAGCTACTGCTTGATATAAATTCATAGGTCCATCTGCACTTGTTGCAGTTGCAGGTCGCATCGACCCTGTTAGGACAACAGGTTTATGACATGCCAAAGTAAGATTTAAAAAGAAGGCTGTTTCTTCTAATGTATCTGTACCGTGTGTAATAACAATTCCATCCACATAGCGATCTTTTTCTAATTCATGACAAATTTTTCTTAATTCAATCCATTTATCTAAACCCATATCATTAGAATCTACATTGTATAATTGAATCGTATTTAGATTTGCCAAATCACGAATTTGTGGAATACTTTTAACAATTTCTTCCACATCAAAAGTGCCCGCCTCATAATTCGCACTTTTGCCTAAACTTCCTCGACCAGCAATTGTTCCGCCTGTCGCAATGATTGTAATATTCTTCTTATTCATATGTTTCTAAAAACTCCCAGAACTCTTGTGTATCTGCCAAATCAAAATCAACGGTAGAATCAACATCCCATAAACTGACTGAATGATCATCTTCACTATAACCAATACCTGCATGTGTGGCCTTGCCATTTTCAATCACATATAATGTTGGTGTATAAAGGAAATATGGAGCCATATCCAAAAGAATCTTTCCATCTTCTGTCGAGCTTTGTAGCTGCTTAGAATCCTGGCTAATTTTACTAAAGCCATAGTTTGTTGAATCAATCTTATATAAAACAAGATTTGGATGTTCATCCTTTGTTTGTTTGATATATTCTTGTAAAGATTCACAATAAGGACAATTTTCTCTTTCAATAATTAACACAAAAGAGTCTTTATGATCTAATTTTTTCTGTAATTTTGTTGCCGTAATTTTTTTAATTTCGAAAGGTTCTTTTGAAGAACATCCAACAAGCCCAATGCACAGAACAAAAGCACAAAATATAGTTAATAGTTTTTTCATCGAACAACCTACTTTCTAATACCATCCATAAATTTAGTCAAACTAAAAGCCAATGCCTCTAGTTTTTCACTTCCTGTCTGTAAGGCCATCTGAAAAGACATGGCACGATCAGCACTCGAAAAAATTCCAATCATACCTTGCTCATAAAGTGATTGATAACCTAAGCCTAAAGCCCCACTCAAACAAACACATGGCACATTATAGGATCTTGCCAATTGGGCAATTCCTAGTGGCAATTTACCATACACTGTCTGCGCATCCGTCTGACCTTCTCCAGTAATGACTAAATCAGCATCTTGAAGATGATTTTTTAAGCCAGAATATTCTATAACTAAATCGATACCCGAAGTTCTTTTTGCCTTCATAACACCCAACAATACACATCCAATGCCTCCAGCCGCTCCTGAACCTTCAAATTCATTCACATTCACATGGAATGTCTGTTTCAATTTCGTACAATAATGAGCCATTCCTTTTTCGACTTCTGCCATTTGATTTAAATAAATTCCTTTTTGTTTCCCAAAAATATAAGTAGCCCCATTCTTCCCCAATAAATAATTCTTTACATCACAAGCACAAACGATTTCTACATCTTTTGGTAATCTTGCATAACGCTTATCAATAAAAGCTATTTGACTAAGAGCATATACGCTTGGTACAAGCAATTCTCTTTTTGAATTATAAAAGCGAACCCCAAATTCATTTAAAATTCCCATACCACCATCATTTGTTGCACTGCCACCTAAGCCAATAATAATTTTTTTACATCCTCTAGAAAGTGCGTCTTTCATCATGATACCCACACCTTTACTTGATGCGATCATTGGATTTCTTTTTTCTTTAGGTGTCATATTCAGTCCGATGCAGCTAGCCACATCCATTATGGCAAGTTGACCATCTTGAGAAATACAGTATGTCGTAAATACATTTTTACCATAGGCATCCACAGTTAATACGTCTATTGTCTTTCCTTGAATGATATCGCAAAACACCATAGCCGTTCCTTCTCCGCCATCGGCCATAGGAAAAGTTAAAACTTCATGTTTATTATTTGCCTTTAATATTCCTTTTTTTATACTTTCTTCGACTTCTTTTGAAGACATACAACCTTTAAAAGAGTCACACGCAACAATTATTTTCATGCGTACATTTTACCATATGCCACAAAAAATAAACACTTTTTTAATTTTTCAGTTTCATAAGTTTAAATATCCATAGTTAATACTTTATTGTTGCTTGAAAAGCAAGATGTCATATGGGATAATATTTGAGTGAAAATCTATACGTGATTTTATTCACAAAGGAGAATCAATAATCATGGAAAAAAAACATGTCGTTATAGGGGTGTCTGGAGGTATTGCAGCCTACAAAGCTTGCGATCTTGTCAGCAAATTATCCAAAAAAGATTATGAAATCAAAGTTGTCATGACAAAACATGCTCAAGAATTTGTCAAACCAATCAACTTTGAATCTTTGAGTAAACATAAATGTGAAGTTTCTTTGTTTGACGAAACAAATGAAGATCCAATTGCCCACATTACTTTAGCTAAATGGGCTGATATCATGGTGCTAGTTCCGGCTACAGCCAATATCATTGCCAAAGTTGTTCATGGTATTGCGGATGATATTGTTTCAACAACATTCTTGGCTTGTCATACTAAAAAATTAATTTGTCCGGCAATGAATGTTCATATGTATGAGAATGAGGTCACCCAAAGAAATATTAAACTTGCCAAAGAACTTGGCTATAAATTTGTAGAACCCGTTGTTGGTCATTTGGCATGTAATGATACTGGAAAAGGTAAGCTTGCTGATGTGCAAGATATTGTGTCTGCCATTGATCATGAGTTTGAATTGGAACAAACATTAAAAGGGAAAAACGTTTTAGTTTCTGCAGGTCCTACGCAGGAAGCTTTAGATCCTGTTCGTTTTTTAAGCAATCATTCAAGTGGTAAACAAGGGTATGCGATTGCCAAAGCCGCAAAAGCTCTAGGTGCCAATGTAACTTTAGTTGCAGGTCCTACTGCTTTAGAAGATCTTAATGATGTTAATATGGTACACGTAACAAGTGCGCAAGATATGTTTGATGCGATCACATCGAGACTCGATGTTCAAAACTATATCATCATGGCGGCAGCGGTTGCGGATTACAGACCTGAAATAGTCGCAGATCAAAAAATCAAAAAGTCAGATGAAGAGGTTACTTTTCATTTTGTGAAAAACCCAGATATCTTAGCTTACATTGGACAACACAAAAAAGAGAATCAAGTCATTTGCGGTTTTGCGATGGAAACTCAGAATTTAGAGGAAAATGCGCGAAAAAAACTAGAGTCCAAAAATTGTGATATGTTGATTGCGAATAACTTATTCACAAGTGGTGCTGGTTTTCAGACAGATACAAATGTTGTGACTTTATTAAGAAAGAATGATACGCAACATTTGCCTAAGTGTTCAAAAGAAGAATTGGGATATAAAATTCTAGAAACGATGAAAGAGATTGAGATGGAGAAATAATATGCTTGTAACAGTAGATATTGGAAATACAAATATTACGATTGGCATTTTTGATAAAGAGGATTTAATTGGTACATATCGATTAACGACAAAAGTAAGAAGAACGAGTGATGAATATGGTTTTATGTTAAAAAATTTTTTGGATCGTTCTAATGTACATGAAAAACAAATTGATGCCGTTATTGTTTCAAGTGTTGTTCCTAAAGTGATGCATTCCTTCACAAATGGAATCAAAAAATTTGTTGGTATCGAACCACTTATTGTTGGTCCTGGTATTAAGAGTGGTATCAGTGTTCAATTAGAAAACCCTAGAAATGTTGGCGCAGACCGTATTGCCGATTGTGCTGGTGCATTCAGTGAATATGGAGGACCTATTCTAGTGGCCGATTTTGGAACAGCTACAACTTATGACTATGTAGATGAAAATGGTTGTTTTAAAGCTGGTGCCATTGGTGTTGGTATTGAAACAGGAGCAAATGCATTATGGGGACAAACGGCACAACTTCCTGAAATTGAGATCAAACGTCCAAAAACTATCTTGGCAAGAAATACACAAACAGAAATGCAAGCTGGTGTATTTTATCAATTTTTGGGCGGAGTTGAATATACAATTGCTCAATTCAAAAAAGAAGTTGGTAAAGACATGAAAGTCATTGCAACTGGTGGTTTAGGAAGAATTGTTTGTAACTACACAAAATCCATTGATGTATATGATCCAAACCTAATTTTCAAAGGATTAAAAGTTATATATGAAAAGAACAAAGACTAATAAGCTCTTTGTTCTTTTTTTAACCATTTTTTATATGTATGTTCAATTAAAAATGCACCTAATGGAGCTGTAATCAAGATGGATAAAACAGCTACGGTCAATACAATTTGTCCACATTCTAGTCCTGCAGTCAAAGGAACTGAGCCAATTGCTGCTTGAACAGTAGCCTTAGGGCAATATGCGATCATGCAAAATAAGCGTTCTGATTTTGTCAAAGATGTTTTTAACAAACAAATAAATACTCCAAGCATTCTAAATAAAAGCACGCCAAATATCAACAGAATAGCCATAACGCCTGCTTTTAATGCATAAAAAATATTTACACAAGCTCCAACTAACACAAATAATAAGACTTCAGCGCCTACCCATAACTTATTAAATTTAACGGATAGTCGTTTGGATGCAACTGAATGATTTCTTTGAAGGAAAATTCCCATAAACATAATCGCAATTAATCCTGAAAATGGAATTGGTAAAGCATCCTCAAATGTCACTAGAATAAATGCCACACTTAGTAGAACTAAAATCTTTATAGTATCTCGCATATGATTTTTCTTAAAGAAGATTGCAAAACCTTTTCCTAATAATGCTCCACATATAATACCAGTTAGAATGGATAGTGGAATATTCACAAAGCTTAATATATTCACGCTTTCTCCTTGGGCTAAACTAAGAAATGCCGTAAACATCACAATCACAAATACATCATCTACACTTGCTCCAGCTAAAATCAATTGTGGAATACTTTCTTTCGTTCCATATCCTTCATCCATAAGTTGTAACATTTTTGGAACAATAACTGCAGGACTTACGGCTGCAACAACGCTTCCCATAATAGCAGCATCTAATAAAGAAATTCCTAATAATTTTGGCGCCAACAAAATCATTCCAACCATCTCAAAACAAGCTGGCACAAAACACATCAATATGGCTGGTCTTCCTACCCTTTTTAAATCACTTAAATCAAGATTCAATCCGGCTCGCATTAATATAATAATTAGAGCAATCTTTCTTAATTCACTGGATATGTTCAACAATGAAGAATCAATCAAGCCAAGACAATAAGGTCCTAAAAGAATTCCTGTAAATATCATTCCTAATAGCCCAGGTAATCTCATCTTTTTACATAACCAAGATAAAAACATTCCTGCAAGAAAAATATAAGATAGACTGATCAGCATTTTATCTCTCCTTTCAAAACGCAGAAAAGCTGATGGTTTCCGCGTTAAAAACACAGAAGTCATCAGCTTATAAAAGCGGTTTTAGTTTACAACTAAGGGAGAACTTCATTCCCAATGAGATTATACTACGACATCTAAGCTTTCATCAATAACTTTTTAATCGATTCTTCGCTCACTGAGAAAATGGATGCGATAGCTTTAACACTAAAACCTTTGTCTAGCATGATTTGATATACTTCAAATTGATTTAGTTCAATACCTTGTTCAGTGCCTTGCTTGATACCATATGGATTCCTCTGTTTGTTGATTATTCAAACATTTCATAGAATGCTCTGCACACTTTTACATCTCCTTTCTCGCTTTTCTGGTAGATACTCAATAACTCTTTGTTCTTTGTCGCTACATACGCAAAATACAATGCATCACGATTAAACTCTCGATCTAGATCTTCTTTTAAAATCTGCTTTCTATGGATTATACGCAATAGATCAAAAAAAACCTGTGTTGTCTTTTCACCTGTACTATACTTGTGA
>NZ_JACRWH010000017.1:0-35533 GCF_014306155.1 Holdemanella hominis
GAGTGGTTAACTGTCGATAGATTTGTTTAGGAGTTCCTCTATGTCATCAATCTAAAACTGAATATTTTTAGAATATGAGTGTAATTTTGTCTTGACAAAGGTCACTTCATAACAGGTGAAAAATGTTACCACTAAAACTGCTAGATACCCTATCAAAACATTGACCACATATGCTTGAAAATAATTGATATTGAAAGGGGACAGCCAAAATAGATAAGAAGTCTGAATTTTCATATTCCATCCCTCTAAGCCAAATACACTCCAAATTAAAGCACTATAAATTAACACAATAGAAAAATAGATTGCAGAATTCATTATTAAAACCGTTATTGCTTTAATGAAATTAATTTTGCTTTCTTTCGTAGCTAATGTTCTAAGAATCATATTCATATTGCATTTTTTTTCTACAAAGAAAATCAATGCAGCAATTATCAAACTTATGATCATCGAATATATTTGTATATATGGTAAATCATTTAAAAGAGTTTGCCATCCTAAAGAATAACCAAAATCGATATATTTTTGCTCTTTTAATTTATCACTAAAATCTGGGTTAATAGTTTTAATATTATTTTCTCTATTAACAAATATGCTTTGAACAGTTATATCATTTAAATCTAAATGATTCAAAATATTAGGATTAAATGAATACATCGGAGAATATGCTCGAATCACTAGGTTTGCTAAATCAGAATATTTATTAAACATTTTAATAGATTCTGAATCATTTATCATCAAATTTCCAGTTGAATCAAAATTACTTTTATCATTTGTTATACCAGTAAATCCTTTTAATGAATTTCTTAATTCTTTATCAGTTAATTTTTTTTCTATTTTTGCTTGCGCATCTCTTTTTGCACTTATACCATCAATTTTAGCATTAATACTAAATTCGTTAACATATACATCAGTACTACTAATCGAATACAAGAAAAAAGTTGAAAGAAAGATTATCGTAAAAAAACAAAATGCAAATATTATTTTGGGATTAATACATTTTTTTATTTCTATAAATATTAATTTTTTCACCATTTATAATCACCTACTGAATTAATCTTTTTTTGTCATAAATTAATATAAAAGTTAAGAAAAAAAACAATAAAAGAGTAAATAATAGCTTTGTCATATCAAAATTAAGTACTGATGACACATCAACCATTGTAATAGGGAAACAATATCGTAATATTGAAGAAGATGAAATATTTAATAGTGAAATCATTATATTTGGAATAAAACATAAAATTATAGAACATATAACAGAAACACTACTAGATAAAAACACTTTCGAAAAAAACATAATTAACAGTCCCATCAATACTGAGGCTAATAATCCTATTAAAATTGCTCTAGATAATAATTGTCCATATGTCAATAAGTTCGGAAATAGAGGCGCAATTCCTAACTGTACATTAACATCCCAACCAGCTAAACCATATATTGAAAAAATTATTATTGAAAATGGTATAAGGGCCAACAAATAATAGAAACTTGATATAATTATTCCAGCAATAACTTTTGCTACAAAATGATTAGTACCCCTATTCTTTGTTGTACTTATAATTTCATTCATCCGTTCTTCTTTATCTTGAGAAAACATTTTAGATAAGCAAATTGCAAGCATTATAGACATAAATAGAAATAAATCCATATTTTTTTTCAAAAATCTTTGATAGCCTTTACTATATCCAAATTTAAAGCTTTGTGTTTTAGCGGTGCAATTAGTTTTATCTTTCCAAAGCTCAACAAAATTTATTGGAGTCTTAACTTCTAATATTTTTTTATACTGATCCATATATGTTCCACCTAAAGTAAAATCAATAAGCGAAATCACCTCTTCATATGGTCTCATCTCTTTACTGTACATTGTTTTAAATGCTTCGCCATCAGTACTGTTAATATTATTTGTTTGCTTTTGAAATTTATCAATAATTTTATTTATTTCATCATCATTTATTTCCACAGTACCATGAGATAAATTTTTTTCAAAGGTTATTGCATCAAGGCCATAGATTATTCCTTGTTCATAATAAGTTATAGTCTGATCCTGAAACACTGTCAAAAAGCCATATATGACAGAAATCATAATCAATAATAATACTGAGATTCTGTTAATCTTACATGTATATATCCTGTTTAACTCATTTTTAATTAACCTAGTCATCTTCACTTACCTCATCAAAATAGTATAAGTATAAATCATTTAAAGTAGCTTCTATAGGCGCAAAACATTTTTCAACATTATCTTCGGTTATTATCCTTATTCTAATAGTATTACCCAAATCGTATACATTCCTAACTCTATACTTATTCATGAAATAATCCAATTGCGTTTTAGGTACAGTTCCTTCATAAACAAATCCTTCAATCTTTTTTAATAAGACATCTAAATCACCTTGTTCACAGATTTCACCTTTTTTTAAAAGAATAATGGCTTGTGAAATATCCTCAACATCAGAAACAATATGAGTAGAAATAATTACTGTATGCTTCTCACCATATTGATTAAGTAAATTCTTTAAATGAATTCTTTCCTTAGGATCTAATCCAGCTGTAGGTTCATCCAAAATTAAGATTTCCGGTTCATTTAACAATGCTTGAGCTATTCCCACCCGTCTTAGCATTCCTCCTGAATAAAGTTTAAGTCTAATATTCTTTTTCTCGTATAATCCTAATTCTTTTAACAAATATTCTATCCTATGTTCAAGTTTTTTTCCTTCTAAGCCTTTTAAAACTCCTATATATGATAAAAAATCATAAGCTGTGAAATCTTGATAATAGCCAAAATTTTGTGGCAAATATCCTAAAGAATTAAAATAATTATTTTTTAAATGATTAATTTGTATTCCGTTATACAAAATACTCCCCGAATCAATTTCATATAAATTACACAAACATTTAATTAATGTTGTTTTTCCTGCTCCATTTGCGCCTAACAATCCATAAACTCCTGTTTCAAATCGAAGATTAATATTTTTTAATATTTCATTTCCATTTAATGCCTTGAACAAATTTCTCACTTCTAACATTCTTCTATGCCTCCCTTTTTATATAGACTAACTTGTGTATCAAATAATTTTTTATATTTACCATCCCTTTTAATCAAATCTTTATGAACCCCTTGTTCAATAACTACGTCTTTATTTAAAACTATAATTTGATCCGATGAACCAATATTTGACAATCTATGTGTTACAAACATACACAATTGTTTTTTTAATTTATCAAATGTTTGAAATATTTCTAATTCTGCTAAAGCATCATTGATGCAGTAGGTTCAAAATACAAAATGAAAGACATACTTGATACATTTGAAAACTAAATAATGCGATTCAAACTGGTGAATATAAAACGATCTATATTGATGAATTTTATGTTGACATTATGATGCCGATATTAGTTTTTATATCAAATAGATATTTTACAAAATTCTGAAAAACAGCATTAACATATTTTCTCATATCATCAAAAGATCCTTTTTTTAATTACTTTTATTAAAACCACATAATTTCCGATACAATTTATTTTGCAAATAAATTTTTTCCATCGTCTAAAAATCCCAGGTATCTGACTACTGATAAATTAAAATAGAATCCCCTTCATTAATATGTTCAACCCCCTTTTTAGATCTGTATTCTTAGTTAATCATTCATCTAAAATTGCATATAACAACAAATCATTGATTTCATCCGAATGTGACACAATAGCTTATTTACTAATAAAACTGTTGTACATTATATCTCTTGCCTCCATGATATTATGGTAAGTAAATCTTACACACAAGAAAAAAAATAGTAAATAAAACCGGTATAAGTCGACAAAATCTTGTAGAAGAGGGATATTTTGATATCTAAAACTTAAAAAATTATTTGTTGATTTTCGGATTATCAGGTTATGCTCAATTTCTTTTATAATCTATGCACAAGCATAAATAAAAAGCTCAGCATTTAAGCCAAGCAATGTTGTTGATGAAGCTATCCAAAAGGTGCATTTAAGGTGCACAAATCCTATAAATTCAATTTAATATACTTTATATAAAGCACTTTATAAAATTTAGAATATGTTCCAACGACAAACTCATAAGATGGAAGAGTAATTTGACCATTTAGGACAGGAAGAAAGAACTGGTTGTTCTCGGCAAGCGTATTAGGAGCAGAATCTAGTGCGAATTCATATAGCATAATTGAAGTAGCAAAAACAAATGGATTGGATCCATATAAATTTTTGACAACAATATTTACATATCTTCCAAACCAAGACCTGATCAAAAATCCAGAAATAATAGACGGATTTCTAACATGGAGCGAGTTCGTACAAAGCTCTAAGGCAAATAATTTAAAAATAGTACGAGAGCCGTACCGAAATTTCCAACGCTTCAAGGTACAAAGAGATCAACATGCCTTTATAATCAATACTATTATTTACCTTAGTGATAAGTTTGAAATCGCACAGATTACTCTCAACAACTTTTTAATATAATCTAAACATACACTCATCAATGATAAGTTACACCAAACAATCTATCATTTGTATTTTAAATTTTAACGAACTTTAAATGCATTTTAAGGCGCATCATTGATGAATTAGTATAATTTATAGCATCAACTATAATTGGCCGCATAACAGCATTTAAGCTGTTATTTTCGCAATTGTTTTTACCACTTTTTTTAAAGGTTTTCAAAAAGGTTTTCAAAACTATCTATAAACAGAAAAAAAGCCCTTATATAAGGACTTAATTTACAAGATGGCGTCGACGGAGGGAGAGAATTATGCATAATAACAATACGCAATATATATTAAATATGCTTTAAATAAAGCAGCATAATGTAACAAAAATAAGCATTTACATCATAAACATCGTCACAAATGTCGTCACAAATATCGTCACAAGTATGCATATTTTGCCTATTCACTACCTCGCCAATTACTTCGCCAAATGTATTATTTATTCGCCAACATGGCGAAATAATAAATGCTTTATATAAGGTAAAAATCGTATTATTTTTTTTATTCGCCAAGTTTTAATTTTTAATCCGTTTACTTATTCGTGCTCAATAAAGCACAATAAAACAAAGAAACATTAAGTCTCTTTGTTCTTAGGCGTTCGAGATGTAATCACAGATATTCTTAGATGCAGGTGCTTTCGATGAAGGTCTTCTCTTTTTACAACTTGGACAAACCATCCTCACGGAAACCTCCAAAACACTCCCAATAGTTAAATAGAAGGCATAAAAAAAGCGGGTAAATTGATGAGGTTTACCCGTTACTAGTTTTGTCTATACATCGACAAACTGGAAGTTGTCCATTATCTTTTTTATTGTAATTTTTTTGTATATACCAACATATAAAACAGTATAACACAAAATAAAAGTGACATGGTGAACTGATTGAAATGCTTCTGATTTTTGCAGCAAATAATTGATTGAACGATAAGGAGATAAGATACGATGAGAACAATATTTGCAGAATATAATCCCGGACGAAACAACATTGATGTTTATACCAGTGCAGACTATATGCTTCGCGTTGACTGCTGGGAAGCAGAAAAGAATTTGAGAACCACACCCGGATCAGATTGTGCATTAAACACACTTGCCATTGATGAACCACTAGAATATGCTAGACTGTATCTTGATGGGAATTTACAGATGTGGGTAGATGCAGAAGATTCCTTGACATTATAGTAATGTTCAAAAAACGCTGAGAATAATTTCTTCTCAGCGTTTCGACAACTATTTTCTTTCCTTTGACACCTTCTCACTTATTCTCTGATAGATTTCCTTTGTCTCTGCGTCATTTTCCCCATTTACAACTAATATTTTTCCATCTATGTTCATGACAACATATGAATGGCAGGAGGCATGAGTGTAGCGGATATAATCTCCGAAGATATCGTTTTCGAAGTTTCCCATAGCATACTTCAGGTTTCCAAAACCATTAGTTCTGTGATCATTATCGTTCTGCAATACATTTACTTCATAAGAAATGCTGTCAATTTGCGAATACTCCCCTGTATAATCATTCCATCCTTTTGCTTCAATGTTAAAATCACGATCATTACAACGAATCTGAATGCTTCCACAAAACAAATTCCATATAGTAAACACAATAGTGGGAATTGCGATGATCAGATATATCACACTTTTTTTTGTATTATACTGAATTTTTAAGCCTTTTTTTTGTGTCTTTTTATTCATCATTGTCTTCTCCATAAATTCCGATTTATCCTTTAGTATATTATATATCATTTTATTTACTTAAAATATTAAAATTTTAGTAAAATTTATAAAATCATGTTATACGAATTTTAGTTAGTATTTATTACTGCCTATAATTATTGCTTTTAATGGTTGTTTTACCAGAACCTTAAGGGCTCTAGTTCACTAAAATTTGGCTTCATATTAAAGTCTTTCATTATACTTAATACTTAAAACACATATCACCTTCTGTAATTTCTTTTTCATTTGGTTCACCTCCTTTCAAAGAAAGTGTAACAAAAAATAAAAAAAATAACTCAATTCAAATCGTAAATTCACCATTTTTGGTGAAAACTAAACGATCCAAATTGGTTATCTTTAAATTACCACTATCATCCGTAAAGAAAAAGACATATTCTGTTTTATTAGAACATAGAAAAACCAGACACCTTAACAAGCATCTGGTTTCATAAATATTATTTTGAATCGCCACTGTCTAGAAGTTCCCAATCGGTATTTTCTGTGTATATTTTGAATATGTAATCATTTGCCTTTCTTACGAGATAAAGAATATTATGTAAATCCTCTGATTTTAAACTGGCTGCATTCTGCCGAATGAAATCAAGCATGATGTTCAATTCTTCCAACTCGTCAACAACTCCAAACTTCACACCATTAACCACATTAAAATCAATATCTTCAATCAGCTCAGAATCATCACTATTCCAGTACATCCATTTTTTGTCCAGTAAAAATGTATCATACATAAATACATTTAAATTCAAATTAAGCTTATCAAGGAGAAGATCCAAATATTCTTTTTTGGGAAAAATTTCTCCGCGGAAGTATTTATATAATGTATCCTTGCTCCAGCCTAATTCTTTTGCAAACGGAGCAACTTTATACCCTCTAAGTTTAATCAAATATTTTAACCTTGAACCAAAATGCTTACGCACATATGTCATTCTATCTTGTAGTTCTAAATCATCTTCAATGCATCTCATGTACTTATTATATAAAAAATAAAAGCATATGACAAATATGACAAAGAAAAACAAATTATTAAAAAATATTGACATGGTATATAAATAGCGGTACTCTGTATATGTAATGACGTACCGGTATTCCGGTATTCGTAGACAAAGACAGGAGGAAAAATATGTCAAAACCTGAGAAAAAAGTATATCTTGCGTCACAACCATTCATTTGTAAGTCAAATGCTCGTATTATCCTTTCAATCAATCATAAGGCTATGGATAATATCTGGGAAACAATCAAAACAGAGTACAAAAAAGATTATGGCGTTGATGTACCAAGCTATGGTGTTCCAACTAAATACTTCTTAGAAAAAGTACATATCTCACGAGATGATTTAATTATTGCTCTAGAAGCAGAAAAAAAGCTCAATGCTTAGTTTGGCGACACAGCAATGAGCTTAATAAAGCGGATACACTCTTTTCCTATGCGTATTATAGCATAATATAGCAATATGTGTATACCGCCTATTTGAAAATGATAGGAGGTTTTTTTATTAATGAGTGATGAATTAGAGTTAGAAATCCCAATCTCTGCAGCTGCTAGATCCACTGAAGAGAACGTATTAGCAATCTACATCTACTGTCCTGAATTACTATATGAAGATTCCATCGACAAGAATCTTTTCGCATACCCACCACACAAACGACTATTTGAAGCAATCAAATGCGGATTAGAAGGTGGAAGTTGGAATAAAGCAGTGTATAATAGAAAAATTAAAAACAATGGCCTTGTCGATTTACATAATAAATTGTTAGGAGAATATATCTCACGCGTACCTCTTAATTCGTATTTAGATGAATTGCGAAAGAATTATGTTCAGAGAGAGTGTTTAAAAGTACTACAAAAAAGTATGAATAATTTAAAAGAAACCAATGAATTAAATATATACACACTATCTAACGATTTGGAGACATTACAGAATAAGTACCAGCACGAGGATGATGTAATCACTATTGCGTCAGTTGAGAAAAAGGAACAGGAATGGCTTATTGAAGGGTATATACCCAAATATGAAATAACAGATATCGGAGGCAATGGTGGCGTCGGTAAGACTGCATTTTGGGTCAGCTTAGTTGCTAGTTTGTCAGCAGGCAAACCTTGTTTTTTCGAAAATCAAGACTTAGAACGCGAACCGTTAAAGACACTGTATTTAACGAGAGAAAATTCGAATGCCACAAATTTGAAGGAAAGATTTGAATTGCTTGGTGCTAATATGAATAACATACTTTGCATCGGTGACACGAATACGAATTTTTCAAAATATAAAATTGGATCACCCAATTTAGAGTATCTAATAAAAAAACACAGACCTGATGTATTAATTTTAGATCCATTGCAATCATTTGTGCCTGAGAACGTGAATTTAATTGCTCGTAATCATGTACGTCCCATGTTTGACTGGCTAAACGTAATGACAAAAAAATATGAAGTCACTATACTTGTCATTATGCATGCTAAAAAGAATGCATCAAGTGGTGGTCGTGATAGACTCGCAGATAGTAGTGATATGTTTGATGTTGTGCGTCAAGTATTGATGGTGGGTGAAACAGATGAAGATGGTATTAAATATGTGTCATCCGAGAAGAACAACTTAACCAAACGGCATAAAACCATTCTATTTGAGCAAGGTGATCATGGTCTACCACGTCTTGTTGGGTTTAGCGACAAAGACGATGATGCTTATTTAAATCTCCGAAGGAATAAATGTATCGAAAAGGGCCCTTCGAAAAAAGATAAAGCAATGGACTTTATATTAAGTGAGTTAAGCTTAATCCAGCCAGATGGTTTAATGGCCGAATCCCTAAACCAGGCAGCATTCAGCAAGAATATATCGCAAAGAACACTGGAAAGAGCGCGAAAAGAATTGATAGACGCTGGAAAGATTAGATACGAGAATTCCTGCAAAGGAAAAGGTAAAGGGAATAAATATGTATACTATTTGAACAAGGAAGGAGCAAAAAAAGATGACAGTTCTTCATGAGAAGCTAAGAGGAAAAGATACTGGATATTGGATCATCCAATGCACGAATCCGTTAACTCACAAAAGGACTACAATCCGAAGAAATCCTAAAACTGATGCAAAATTCAAAACAAAAAGATCAGCACAAGAATTCGAATTGCAATTTCTTAAATCTTCAATGGATCTAAATATGAAATTTAGTGGCCTATTTGAAGACTATTGTAATTATCTTGAAGTGCATAAATCCGGTAAATCTCTGATTGACATGAAATCAAGATACAATAGATTCTTTGTACATTTAAAAAACAAAAAGATTGTTAATATCCGTGAATCTGATATGAATTTGATTGTACGAGACATGCAATCAAATGGGTATCATTCATCGTATATTAATACGATAATCACAACAATGAAGATACTGATGAATTTTGCCGTGAAAAAGGGATATATTAACAATAATCCTATTGCGAATTATCCAAAATTAAAAGTTGCTAAAACGAATGACGATTTAAAATTCTGGACTCCGGAACAAATGAAACAAGTTATTGAATCAATTCCTGAAGTGTACAAAACCGCACCAGATGTAAGACAAATACAACATATCATTCGATTTGGTTACTTTACAGGAATGCGATATGGCGAGATTCGAGCGTTGAGATGGAAGGATATCGATTTTAATAACAACATTATTAACATCAACAACCATATCTCTAAACATAACACAGAACGTGCGGGGAGAAAGAATGGCGATTATCATCAGCTTGTAATGGATGATGATACAAGAGCTGTGCTAACTGAAATTTATGAAAACCATAAAAAGCAACCAGAATTCACCAATGACTGTTATGTATTTCATTCGGCGACACGTGGTCCATACTTCCCTCTCGCAGCCACCACTGGAAATAAGTACATGATGAAGCTTGCTGAAGCAAATGGACTAAAACATATTACATTCCACGGATTGAGACATTCACACGCAAGCTATTTAATTAGCATTGTAGGTCTTTCTGAAGCAGAAGTGGCGGATAGATTAGGTGATACTGTAGCCGTAACAAGTAAAACGTACGCGAAGTTTTTTAACCAGGCGCGTGTCAGAGCTGCAAATAAAATCAGTTCTCATAAGTTAGGTTTCTAAAAAAAAAAGGAGAAAAATATGAGTGAAGATAAGGCTGTTGAATTGATCAATGAATGGTTGAACCTTGCTAAAGAAGTGTCGGATATGAACCTCAATCGTATGGAATACGATGAAGAAAGATACGAATATGCTATGGAACGAATGGATGTCATTCGAAAAATGATAAATGAATATCATGGAAACATGAATAAATGTTAATTAAATAAAGGAGAAATAAAATGAACAAAGAAGAAGTTAAGCAAATGGAGAAAGAAGTACAGCAAAAAGTTGATGAATGGATAAAAACAGAAGAAGAAAGTGGCGACATTGTACAGCGCGTAAAAGTGGCAGCATATTGCCATGAAGATTATACTGCCATTAAAGAATTATACTGCCATTAAAGAAGCGTTTTGCTCATTGGGTAAATTATTGAAAACCATTGATTCTAAACCTTTATCGGAAAAAGACCGTTTAATTTTAGAAATAGTCGCAGGCAATCTTGATCCACAGTATTGAGAGATATTGAGTCCAATAGATTTAGCTTACAGGAAGAGGAGTAACATCCTCTTTTTTTTACTTGTGAATAATTTGAATAAAAATAAAAATGGGGCAATTAAGCACTATACTGTATATATCAAAAAATAGAAAAAGGAGGAAATAAAATGGATGGATTTTTTGACAAGTATGGCCGAGTAATCATTATTGCCGTGGCCATATGTTTTGTGCTGCTATATCTGACACCAATGCGAAATGTGGTTGGATCTAGCATTAATGGATTTGCAGGAAACTTTGCGAATAAGGTTGGAGACAGTCTCGGTACTGTGAAGATGCCTGATGGAAGTGATAATATTGCATGGGAAACCCCAGACGGAATTGAGGCTGGGAAAAGAATTAGGATTGATAAAAAAGTGTATTATATTGTAAAACAAACAGGAAATAACAAGTTTTTAATTGTACACGATGGTGGAGAAACAAAATATACTGATTGTTCGTCTTATAATGCTCAAAAAAAAGATTTAGATGATTACAACATTTACGAAAATAGTAATGTTGACAATTATTTAGAAAATACATGGTACCAAAGCCTATCTGAACAACTAAGAAATGCAATTGAATTAGCGGAAATCACACAAGCTTCTTATAACCTCAAAGATGACTCTCCCTTTGTGGACATCGATAATAAATATAATACAAATTACAAAGGACAAAAGTATAACACATTGAAAAGACATGTATATCTTCCAAGTGTAGAAGATATGGCATCAATAGGGAAAAATATTCAGAGTATGTATGCAACTAGAGATAGTGTTCATGCATATCCAAGTCTTTATTGGGTATCAGGATTAAGTGCTTATGATGCGTTTATCTCATATAACGATACCATCAGTAACGGTACTATTGGTACTCCTGCTAAGTTTTTAATTCACCCTTCATTTATTGTTGATCTATCTAAAGTAAATTATGAATTAGTTAACTGGTAAAAATTTTTAAAGACTCGTAATGAGTCTTTTTTTATTTGTGACATTAAAAAGGTATCATATTGTGGTTTTGGCCACTATAGGCTTTTGCACTTTTCGAATGGTGAGGTTGGTTTATTCAAAAAAATGACGCTGACCGTGTGTATATATCGCGGTATAATTAAGTTATAAATATAGGAAAAAGATAGAGAAAGAGAGTTGAATTAGATGAAATATTATATAAGTGATCTGCATTTGTTTCATGAGAAAGCAATCCAATATGATCATCGGCCATTTGATTCTATACAGGAAATGCATGAGGTAATTGTGAAAAACTGGAATGATCGTGTGACGAATGGCGATATTGTATATATTTTAGGTGATATTAGTTTGCGTGGGAAAAATGAAGATTTGATTGCCTTTGTCGCACGTTTAAAAGGAAGAAAGGTTCTAATTAAAGGCAATCATGATGATCTATCTGATTATAGATATCAGCAGTTATTTACTGAAATCTGCGATTATAAAGAAATTCAAGATTCAATTGGGAAGGAAAAGTATGGACTGATATTATCTCATTATCCAATTTTTTCCTGGAAAGATATGGGGCGAGGAAAAATTCTTCTCTATGGGCATACACACGAAAGTAAAGAAGACAAATTTTATCAAAGTTGTCTGAGACAAATGCAAGAAAATGATTGTAGACACGCATATGATGCATGTGACGGAAAAATACGGGCATGTAATGTTGGATGTATGCTTTCTTATATGGATTACACACCACGCACTTTAGAAGAAATTCTTGTAGGGGTGGAAGTGAAAGAATAAGACAATAATGTACAAAAATATCAAATGAAGGAAAAATATGAAATTGAAAGAGTCAGTCGACTCTTTTTTTGCTTGATTGTACCTGGTCGGTAAAGTACAAGCAACTCTAAAAAAGGGAAATTGGTACACATATATTTTTAAAAGCAACGATTTTAAAATGCAAAAATGCCAGCTGATCCAAAAAGAAAATGAACTCTCAAAGAAAGAAAAAGTACGTTTCTAAATCTAAAGACTGAAAATAAAAAAGGTACATTTCTCAAAAAATAAAGTAGAGATTGCAAAATCAAAATTGTACCTTTTTCCAAAAAAAATACATCATTCTCAAAAAAATATAGGTACATTTATTCCACAAAAAAAGAAGTGTCTAGATAAATCGAAGGGAACATTTTTCGTTAATAGAGCACGGGCAATGAATGGATATTCCAAAAAAGAGAAGGTTATTTGTTGCGATTGTTGCAGAATTAAAAGTTTTTTTGCAAAAGTAGAAGACAGAGTTTTTAAAAATGAAGGTGTGTTTATTTTAATATACCGAATCAAAGTTTGGAAAAAGAATAAGTACTTTTGTTCATTAAAAAAATGAGAAGTGATTTTTTTTATTGTACCTTTTTGTTTATTAGTATCCGTCGGAGACAAGGGGTCTTAGGGGTACACTCCTAAAAAGCCTGGTCGTTTGTGTTAAACAAATGACATGCTTGCTACTTTTTAAAAACAGAGGAAAGAGAGGGGGTAAAGTAGCGAATAATGAAAATAAAAAGCGGACAGGAAGAAGGTACAATGTAGTCACAATGCAATAGAGCTTCTCGAAGCTTATTGCAAAAAAAATAGAACAATAACTTAAAGGAGGCTGCGGAAAATGAATAAAGATAAAACCATTGCATTTCGTGTGACTGATAGGGAGTATGAATCGATAAAAAGAAAAAGTAAGGATTTTGGTTTTAACAGTGTGAGCTTATACGCACGAAAAAAAATGTTAACAGATAAAGATGAATATCTTTCTAATGTATCTAAAATTCGAGAACTCTATAATCATCTTGCTCAACTAGAAATGGAGTTTGAGACTATAAAAAATGAAGCAGGTTTAAGTGAATATGACATTTTAGGTTATGAGAGAGAGTTTGCGAATATAGAGGAAGATTTGAAAAACGTTAAGTAGTCTTCCTCCCACACGCAGTGTGGATGCTACGAAGCAGCAGTTATTCTTTTAAAAAAATTGAGGGGGTGGTGTCATGCCAATTACAAAAAGATGGGCAATAACAAAGTCACTGAAAGAGGCTACGAAGTATGTTAGTGCAAAACATAAATGTGCGGTTGTTGAAGATGATTTGCAAAAAGCAATTAAGTATACTGTGAATGAAACAAAAACAAAAAACATAAACAATGAGGATGTAGATGTTACTGTCAAGACTTTAAATAATCGATTGGTAAGTGGAATAAACTGTAATCCAAATTTTGTCACGGAAGAAATGGAACATATTCAATCAGCTTTTGGAAATGAAAAAGATAAGATTATTGCGTACCATCAGGTACAATCTTTTTACTATAATGATCCAGTGGATGCACTCGAAGTTCATGAGATGGGAATCGAATTGGCAAAAAGAATGTATCCCAATTATCAGGTTTTGGTGACAACTCACCAAGATAAAGCTCATTTACATAATCACTTTATTATCAATGCAACAAGTCTCTCTGGAAAAAAATTAAGAAGCGATTTTTATGGCGATGAGGGTTTGATGAAATTAAGAGAAGTGTCTGATACGATTGCAAAAGAACATGGATGTAAAATTATTGACGATGCAAAATTGATTGGACATTTTGAAAAAGAAAATACAATTCCTACATACTTGATAAATTTAAATGCGAAATATCGTTGGCGAGAAGTTTTGAAAAATGAGATTGATGAGTATAAAAAAATCGTAAGTAGTACAAATGAATTATTAGAGTTATTGTCGCACAATGGGTACGAAGTGAAAAAAGGAAAACATATTTCTGTTCGTCCTGTGGGAGCAAGAAAATATTTTCGATTAGACACACTAGGTGAGGGATATACACAAAAAGAATTGATGTATTTTTTTGCGAGACAGTCAAGACATTATTGGGAAGATGAAGAGCTAAGAAGATTCCAATTGAAAAAAATGGAAGAAGAATACGGACGATTTATTGCAAATCGAATGATGGATTATGTGGCAAGTCTTTCGAGTAGTCAGAAAATGCTAAGTCAATATCGAAGAGAAGATAGATACGATAAAAGTAGATATCCACAATATTCCTTTGCAAGTTTGAAGACAATTAACGAATTAGAAAAGATGTACAATCAGATTGATCTGTATGATAAATACAATATTCATTCATTTGAAAGCTTGATTTTAACAACACGTTCATTGAATACTAAGATTGAAAAAATGGAGTCAGATTTAAAAGAAAATGAAAAAGATTTTGTTAGAAAAACAAAACAAGTTGAATTGTATGACATGTATTTAAAGTACTACAATCATTATTGTGTGTATCAGGAAGAACTACAATGGCATAAGATTCCAACAGAAAAAATTCCATCTGAGGTTCGTATGTTTTTAAAAATAAAAGAAACACTTGGCAATCTTGGAATTGATGAAGTCAGAAATGCTATGCTTGAATTTCAAAAAGAAAAGATAAAATATCAGCATGAGGTTGCCGAGCTATCTTATCTGAAATATGAAAAAGTGCTTTTGGATGATGCGAAAGAAATGAAGCTAAAAGAAAGTGAAGATTTGATTCCGTCAATTCAAATCACTAAGAATATGATTGATTTTGAAAAATCAACCGACACTGAATATTTTGTAAAAATACCATATACAGATAAATATACATATATTTTGAAAGATGCAATTATATGGAATAAGTACGACAAAGGACAGGTGTACTTAGTAAATGATATGGATGTTGATTTATTGAATGAAGATGGAGATGTCGTTGAATGTGTAAGTGGAAATAACTTACAACGAATTTCTGAAGGGCGTAAACAAGACATCACTGAAATGTACAAACGAGTTAGAACCATTGAAAAAAATAATGGATTTGTATTTACTGTCGATATTAAGATGTTTGATTCAGTTCGACCAAATGAAAATGGTGTGTATCATGTTCGTGTACCATATACAAAGGATTACATTGATGTACCTATAGATCATATGTTTTGGGTGAAGGAAAATAAGACGGCTCAGGTATTCTTTGAGGATGGAGAAGAGATTCAATACTATCCAAATGAAAAGAGTTATTACAATAAAAATACTCAAAATGGAGAAGTGAAAAATACAGGGTATTTGAAACAGCACTTTGAAGAAAAGAAGAATGATTACGAAAAGAAGCAGAAAGCCGCTAAAGAGCATGATGATCCATTCTTGTAATCAAAATATAGAAGAGGCATTAAGTTGTCTCTTCTATTGTTGTTTTATATATCCTGGTAGGTTTCAAAAAATGTGTTATGAGAGTTCATAACACTTTACTGGAGAGCATTTATATTGTGTGATTTGTGATATTAAAATAAGGAGTTATTTATAAGTCATTAATCACTAATCACATATCACATAATTTTATGAAGGTTTTCAAAATGTTTTCAAATAAATATTATTTATTCATTTACACCTTTTATTTTCTAAATTCCCCTATGATTCTTATTTTTTCACCATCTTGTAGTTTGAAATGTGTCTCGTCTACACGCACTATAGAACTTTCAATGAATTTAATGAAGTTATAGTTCATAAACATGATCCATGTTATTGCATTCTTTTCAATGATTCTCCATGTCGGTTCTAATGCATATCCCGTATTCTTTTTTTGAGTTGATGGTACAAAGTCATTTGTTAAATCAAATAAACTATTTGGAACAACCTTATAAATACCCTTATTCATTTCTAGTTGTCTTATTTGAATCCTTGTGTGCAATGCACGAGGCGAATTAAATTCTTTTTGTTTATCTTTAATATATTCTTCAATAGAATCAATTACGGTTTGTATTTCATAAATTTCACAAGTAAAACTCCCATCCTCTTGAAAAATAGCACCTTGTTCCTTCATTACTTTCAAAAAAGATTTTAGCATTACGTCATCTGGAAAAATTTGATACCAATCCCCCATTTTATTCTGTACTTTTATTCGATATGGCATAAGTAAATCTATCCTCTTTTCTATAAAATAAGGAGAGAATATTTCTCTCCTTCATTAGTTTTATTTTCTGCAGTCGAAAGAATAATTAATCTTCTTTTCGAGCATGTTTTCCAGTAAATGCAACACCTGCTAATCCTAGAACACCACTTAATGCATAGAATCCTAAAGCAGTTCCTGCACCCGTATTGACTGTATCTGTCTTTTTCTGAGCTTCAGACTGAGCTTTCTTAGCTTCCTCCTCTGCCTTCTTAGCTTCCTCTTCTGCTTTTTTCTTTGCCTCTTCTTCGGCTTTCTTAGCCTCTTCTTCTTTTTTGATCTTATCTAGATAAGAAGTCAAAGCTTTATTTGCTTTATCAAGCTCAGCTTTTGCAGTTTCGTAGTCACGACTTGCACTTTCCAATTGTTCTTTATTTGCATTCCATTGAGCTTCTACACCTAAGAACACATTTAAAGCAGTTGCATATTCCTCGTATGCAGTTCGCATAGAACCCATTTTTGAATATAATCCAAGTACAACATCATTGTCACTGTCAACGACATCCATGAACCCTGTTGGATCTGCACTTAACTTCTTATAAGCTTCATATGCTTTTTCGACTTGTCCTTTGACATCTTCAATAGAAGCTTGCTCATTTTCTAATTGACCAATAGTTTCATCTAATTTTGTAATAGCTCCGTTGAAGCCTTCAATTGCTTTTTGATATGCACCAATCTGTTCCTGAGTATCTGCAATCTCTGCTTTCAAATCATTTAAACTCTTTTGTTTTAAAGTAGCTTTATCAAGCTCAGCTTTTGCAGTCTGTACCGCACTTGCTTTTTCAGCTTCTTCTGCTTTTGCAGTTTCTAACTCATCCACTTTTTGTTGAGCATCTTCTTTTGCAGTCTCTAATGTTGCCTGACTTGCCTCATATAAAGCCTTCTTAGTTCTTTCGTTATTTTTAGCTTCGCCTAAAACCTTTGATTTAGCATCAACATCTTTTTCTGCCACATCCAGATTTGCTTTTGCAGTTTCGATACCTTTATTTGCTTCATCTAAGATATCTTTTCTCTTTTTCAAAGTTGCTTGTGCATCATTTACGATACCTTTTTTGCTTTCAACATTCTGATCTGCAGCCTTCTTCTCTTGTTGAGCATTTTCAAGAGCTTTTTGTGCCTCTGCACGATCAACAGTTTCTAACTGTGTTTTCTGTGTCTTTAAGCCGACAATTTCCTTTGCCATATTTAAAGCAGTATCATCATCGCGCAACTTGTCAAATGCCGCCTGCTTAGTCGCTACATCTGCCTCAGCACGTGCAGTCGCATTGGTTGCCTGTGTAACCTGTGTTTGCACAGTTGCTACATTTGTTTGTGCATTTGTCTGAGCCGCAGTCTTAGTACCTAAAACTTGTCTCTGATTTTCCAACTCTGCCTTTAGAGCTTCTAATTTTAACTCTCCATCCTTCAAGATACCATCTGCATTCATCAGCTTGTTATAGTATTCATTGAACTGAGCTTCAAATTCATCAATGGTCATCGTATTGACTTCCGTAATATAGTTGGAACGAGCTACATAATCAAACACTTGTCCCGCATTGCATCTGTATCCATCTGGAGCAGGTGTCTTCGAATAGATATAGGCTGTTCCTGTTACATCACTGTTTAATCCAATTAGATTTTTGTAGTGTCCAATTTGGATATTTCCATGTCCTACAGCATTCATGACCTCATTGTATTTAGTTTCATCATTTCGTACTTCGGTAATTGTCCACCCTTTGGCAGTGATATAATCATAGACTTGCTTTTCTGAATCATACCATCCTTTGTATAAATTCTGATCATCTTTTTGAATAGAAGAGGCAGTGATATTTTCACCAACATTATATAGTCCAGAGTGTCCAAATACTTTTCCATTGGCTGTCGCATTGATTTGCACTTGTGCAATCGCAAACAATGTTGGATTTACTTTTAAATCTTCTCGTCCTGTGAAGTTTGTGTCACTGGTTCTTAAAGCATTTCCATATCGTACCATACTTAATGCACGTTTAAAGTTTTCTAAACTTGTTGCATCATTTTCTGCTCCGATATTCGTACTTCCACCATTTGCAGTGCTTTGTTCCTCTAAGATTTTTAAAGCATCTGTGTATCCGTAAGCTTCAAAGAATCCTTTTGATCCTTGTTCGATTTTTGCTTGAGCTTGTTCTTTGTCTACTCGTAATTGCGTAACCACCTTTTCCTGTGCAATGACCGCTTCCTGAGCTTCATTTACCTTGCTCTGTTGTGTTGCAACATCCTGTTTTGCTTTTTCTAGATTTGCTTTCGCAGTCTCTAATTCTTTTTCTTTAGATGCTTGATTTGCTTTCGCAGTCTCTAACTGTGCCTTTGCCTCATTTAATGCAGTTTCTGCATCGTTGATAGTTTGATTTAGTACATCTAAAGCCTTTTGCTTCTCTGTAATTTGTGCATCTAAATTAAGAATTTCCTGATTGACATCTGAAAGGCTTTTTTCTGCACTTGTTACAGCATTTGCTTTTGCTGTTTGATTTTCAAGTGCGACTTGTAGATTTGTCTGTGCAGTGACTAATTCATTTTCTGCATTTTTGATATCTGCCTCATACTGAGCTTTGATTGTAGGATCACTTGCACCATCGTAGATTGCCTTTTTTTCATTGTAGTTAGCTACGGCAGTATCTAATGCTTTTTGTGCCTCATTCACACTTGTCTGTGCTTCTGCATAGGCTTTTTGTGCATTTTCTACATTCTGTGTAGCTTCTGTTACTTTTGCTTCGGCTTCTGCCTTTTGTTGTGTTAAGATTGAAACAGTTGTTTGTGCCTCTTCTAAAGATTTTTGAGCTTCTGCTAAAGCTTTTCCTTTTTCTTCAACATCTTTTGAAATCTCTTCTTCAGATGTTCCGTTTAGTAAAGCATCATATTTTTTCTGAGCTTCCTGTAATTTAGAGTTAGCATCGGCAAGTGCATTTGTTGTTTCATCCAATTGTGTCTGCAATGACTTTTTCTGTTCATTGGCTTGTCCTAATTTCTTTTGATTTTCTTCTAGATTGACCACTTGTTTTTCTAACTCGCTTACAATAGCTTTCTGTGCTTCTAAAGAAGATGCGTCATAGTTGCTCTTTAATGTATTGACATTTACCTTTGTAGGAATATAAGTGCCTTCGTTGTATGTATCATAATCCTTTTGAGCTTTTTCTTCTGCTTTTTTTGCTTCATCAGCTTTCTTCTGAGCCTCATCGATTTTTTCTTGTAACAATTCTTTTTCTGTCTTTCCTATAGTCGTAGTTTCTTTTTCTGATGTTGCAGGTTCTATTACGCTATTGTTATTTTCTTCTGCAAATACACTTAACTGTCCTGCCTGTGTCAACACTAAACTAGTAGCAGCAAGACTTGATAATAATTTTTCCTTTTTCATTAAACTATCCTTACCTTTCTGTGAGATATCAAAAATACAGATTCATTAACAATTAGAAGTATTCTTTTCAGCTTTAAGTTTATTCATGAAATCCAATGTTTCATTCAACTCTTTCTCATCAAGATTTTTTAAAGATTCTTTAATACTTTTCAAAATCTCTAGCTCTTCCAAAGTTATATTTTCCATAATATACTCCCTAAGTATCTACAAGAAACATTATAGTATCTTTCATAAACTTGGTCAAACGATTACGTTGATTAAAGATACTTTTCTTACATATAATTATGAAATAGAAAGGTTTATTACAATGAGTGATGAAATAGGAACGCGTGTTAAGAAAGTTAGATTACGTAAAGGAATCAGTCAAGAACAATTTGGTGAAATAATAGGGATTAAAAAAGCAGCTGTATCTAAAATTGAAAATGGTGAAAACAGTCTATCAAAAGGAAATCTATTAGCCATTTGTCGCCAATTCAATGTAAATAAAGAATGGTTAATCAATGGAAACGGTGAGATGTTTACCCCTAAATCAAAAGAAGATGAAATTCGAAATTTCTTTGAAAACGCTATTTCTTCTGATTCTGATATTGCGAAAATTCAAAGAAAATTCATATCTACTTTAATCTCACTAGACGAAGAAGAATGGATTGTATTAGATCGATTCATGAAACATTATATTTATAGTAAATAACAAACTTTACTATCCAATTTGATAGAATAAAAATAAATAAAGCGATACAAAGCACAGACATATGCTACCGTATCGCTTTTTCTAATCATTCATTGTTTTTAAATTTGTTATATTCCTCAACTACCTCATTTACATCCTTCATATCATCAAATAACATTTCTAATATGACTTGTTTAGTAGGCTCAACCACAGAAGAAACACTATCTTTAATGAAATTAATTATAGTATTTAATGCCTTTCTATTCGATGCTTTAGCTGAAATCAGTTCAAAAGGACTATAATCTTTATTTGTTATTCTATTTCCTGCCGAATCTTAGCAATCCCAAATGGCTCTTATTGTGATGAAATGTTTGGCGAAATAATAAAATAATTGCCGTAAGCCTTTATTTTAAAGGGTTATGCACTCGCCATCGCTTGGCGAATAAATAGCTGTATAATGGCGAATTAACAGAAATATCGTAACAAATTTAAATAAATGATGTTTTAGTTATTTTTTGTCAAAAAAATGTAAATGTCGTCACAAATGTCGTCAAAAATACCATTAAGCATAAAAAAAGCCCTTATATAAGGGCTTTATTCACAAGATGGCGTCGACGGAGGGATTCGAACCCCCGACCGTGCGCTTAGAAGGCGCATGCTCTATCCAGCTGAGCTACGTCGACAACGCATATATTTTATAACATAATCAAAATATATGCAAGCTTAAATTTAAAATTTAGTCTAACTCAAAAGCACCCGTGTACAATTGATAGTATTTACCCTTTTGTTTCAACAAGTCCTCATGATTACCACGCTCAATAATATGACCTTGTTCTAACACCATGATCGCATCACTATTTTGGATAGTTGAAAGTCTATGTGCAATCACAAATACCGTTCTTCCTTCCATCAACTTATCCATACCTTCCTGAACAATACGCTCCGTATGTGTATCAATGGAACTTGTTGCTTCATCCAAAATCAAAACAGGAGGATTGGCAACAGCTGCACGTGCAATGGATAAAAGTTGTCTTTGTCCTTGTGATAAAGATTCTCCACCTGCATGAATCATTGTGTCATAACCATGTTCTAAGTGTTTAATAAATTCATGTGCATTCGAAAGTTTACTAGCCGCAATACACTCTTCATCACTCGCATCTAAACGACCATAACGAATGTTATCCATGATTGTACCAGTAAACAAGTTTGTATCCTGTAATACAATACCTAATGATTTTCTAAGATCTGCTTTCTTGATTAGTTTTACATCAATACCATCATACGTAATGGAACCCGATTGAATATCATAAAAACGATTGATTAGATTCGTGATTGTTGTTTTACCAGCACCTGTAGCTCCTACAAAGGCAATCTTTTGTCCTGGTTTCGCAAATAGAGAAACATCAAATAAAATCTGTTTATCTGGATTATAAGAGAAGTTCACATTTTCAAAACGAACATCTCCACGAAGTGGAACCAATTCATCTTGCCCATCTTTTCTTGGATGATGCCAAGCCCAGTGATCATGATCAATTTGTTCTAAAGTCACGATACCATCATCCACTTCACTTTCCATATCTATGATTTCATAAATACGCTTAGCTCCTGCATCTGCCATTATTACTGCATTTAGCTGCATACTAATTTGTCCAATTGGATTTGTGAAACTACGATTTAATTGTAAGAAAGCGGCAATGCCACCTAATGTTAATCCTGCAATATGATTTAGGGCAAAGATAGAACCAACTACCGCAACAAGTACATAAGAAATGTACCCAATATTCATTACGACTGGCATTAAAACATTCGCAAACGTATTCGCATTGGCACTTGCTTCAAACAACGCATCATTTACTTGATCAAAATCTTTGATACTTTGTTCTTCATGCGTAAAAACTTTAATGACTTTACTTCCTTCCATCATTTCTTCAATAAAACCATTTTCTACACCCAATTGTTTTTGTTGGGCAATAAAGTATTTACCTGATTTTGCCGAAATCTTTTTTGAAGTATACACCATCAATAAACCACATGCGATTGTTAAAACAGCCAATGGAACATTTAAGATGAACATGGAAATCGTAACTGAGATAATCGTCATTAAAGATACAATAACCTGAGGAATACTTTGAGAAATTAGCTGTCTTAAAGTATCCGTATCATTTGTATAAACAGACATGATATCCCCATGTGCATGTGTATCAAAGAAGCACAATGGCAATGTCTGCATATGTTCAAACAATTCATCACGAATATGTTTTAAAGTACCCAATGAAATTGTTACCATTATACGATTAAATCCATACGTAGCTAAAATACCAACACCATAAATCATTACCAATTCCATTAATGCATTGAATAAAGGCGTATAATTCGGAACTGTTTGTGATAATAACGGAACAATATAATCATCAATCAAGCTCTTTAAAAACATGCTTCCATATACATTGGCGATACTAGATACAATGATCAATACAAGCACAATAAAACTTTCAATCTTATAAGAAATGATTGTTTCTTTAATAACTCGCTTTAGACTATTTGTATCTCTATTGTTCATCAAAGTCACCTCCATTATTTTGTGCTTCAAACGTTTCTTTATACATCGCATTTGATTTTAATAATTCTTCATGCGTACCTAAACCAGAAATTTTTCCATCGTCAATCACAAGAATCTGATCTGCATCTTGAATACTTGAAACACGCTGTGAAATAATGATTCGAGTTGTATGTGGAATCTTCTCTAAGAATGCTTGTCGAATCAAAGCATCGGTTTTTGTATCCACGGCACTTGTAGAATCATCTAAAATCAAAATTTTAGGACTCTTTAGTATGGCTCTTGCGATACACAAACGCTGTCTTTGTCCACCCGAAACATTCGTACCACCTTGCTCAATATACGTATCATATTTATTTGGCATCAACTGAATAAATTCATCCGCCTGTGCTAATTTACAAGCTTCCATGATCTCTTCATCTGTCGCATTTGGATTACCCCAACGCATATTCTCTTTGATTGTTCCCGAAAATAAAACATTCTTTTGTAGAACCATGGCCACATTATCGCGCAATACTTTTAAATCATAATCACGAACATCCATTCCCGCTACTTTAACACTACCTTGTGTTACATCATATAGTCTTGGAATCAATTGTACTAAACTCGATTTACTAGATCCCGTTATTCCAAGAATTCCTAGTGTTGATCCTGAAGGAATGTGCAAATCAATATGACTTAAAATGTCTTCATCATTTCCATAATGAAATGAAACATCTTCAAAATCAATGGTTCCATTGACCACAATTTGAACTCCGTTTTCTGGACTTGTTAAATCGGATTCTTGATTTAATACTTCGGCAATACGTTTTCCACTCGCAATCGACATTGTCACCATGACAAAAACCATACTCATCATCATCAATGACATCAAAATACTTGCAGTATATGTAAATAAAGACATCAATTCTCCGGTTGTCATGTTTTGAGCCACAATTTGATGAGCTCCTAACCACGAAATCAAAATAATTGTGCCATACATACAAAGCTGCATAACAGGCGAGTTAAACACTAAGATTTTTTCCGCTTTCCCTTGAATACTAAAAATAGTCTCACTTTCATTACGGAACTTTTCAATTTCATGATCCTTACGAACAAAAGATTTCACGACACGAATGCCTAGAATATTTTCTTGAATACTCGCATTTAAAAAATCATAGCGAGAAAATAATCGACTAAAGATGGGACTTACAATAAAAATAATTCCAAACAAAACGACTCCCAAAAATAAAACCGTAACCACAAAAATCATTGCCATTCGTATATTAATGATAAAAGCCATGATCAAAGATGCGATTAACATCAATGGTGCACGAACACAAACACGAATAATCATCTGATATGCATTTTGTATATTTGTCACATCCGTCATCATACGTGTGATTAATCCACTTGTTGAATAAGCGTCAATATTTGAAAAAGAAAAGTTTTGAATATTACGATACTCTGCCTTTCTTAAATTCTTCGCAAAACCACTCGATGCGATTGCCGCATGCTTTCCACTTTTAGCACCAGCCCATAAAGATACAAAGGCTGCCACCAACATTAAAGTACCATAAAACCAAATTGAACCCATATTTCCTTTTTCAATACCATTATCCACTAATAATGCCATCAAAAATGGAATAAACACTTCAAGTATGGCTTCGATTGAAACATAAATCGGACTCAATAACGTATCCTTTTTATATTCTTTAACTTCATTCAATAAAGTCTTGACCATAATAAACCTCCATTATTCTAAATCTTCAATTATTCTAAATTTTCAGCTAGCTCTTTTAAGATTTCTAACAATTGCACCTTCTTCTCGTCACCTAAAACATTTCCAAATCTAGATTCCATTGTACGAATCTGCTTCACGATATCTTCATGAAGATCCTGCTCTTTTTGAGTCAACACAATAGCACGAACTCTTTTATCCTTTTGATTCAATTTTCTTTCAATAAACCCCTTCTGTTCCAAGCGATTTAAAATCCCTGTAACTGTGGGATTCGAAATATGAAAATGTTCCTCAATATCTCTTTGAATAACTGGATCCTTATCCGTAAAATGTAGATATCCTAAGACGTCTTGTTGAGATTTAGTTAAATCATATTCTTTTAAACCTTCATTCATATGTTTGTCCATTTTTTTCTTGATTAAACTAAAATAAAAACCAATCTCATTATTGTCACACATTTTCCTCACCTCATTTCCATAGCATGCTATATTTTTACATAGTACGCTATATATATTACTATAATAATTCCATTTGTCAATTCTTGTTTTTTTAGATATCATAAATATGTATGAAAAAAAATGAAGAATATATTGTAACATGTATCGATGATACAGATTTAAATAGTGGTGTTGTAAAAATTGACGATATGGTTGTCTTTGTGCCAAACTTATTGATTGGTGAAAAGGCAAAAATCAAAATCGTAAAAGTCAACAAAAAATATGCTTTTGGCATAATTACTCAACTTTTAAAGCCAAGTATAAATCGCCAAGAACTTACTTGTGAAGTAGCTAAAACATGTGGTGGGTGCCAACTTCAACACATGAAGTATGCTTATCAATTAGACTATAAATATAAACATGTCAAAAAATTATTTGAAGATATTGAAGTAAAGTCAATACTAGGTATGGATTCTCCTTGGTACTATCGTAACAAAGCACAGTTTCCGGTTAAAATCAAAGATGGTAAGGTCCTGATGGGTTTTTATCGCCAACATTCAAACGACGTTGTGACATGTAAAGAATGCAAGATTCAAGATTTTACAATCAATAAAATCTTTGGCTTCATTCAAAAACATATCACAATTGAAATGGCAGAAGGCTTACGCCACATCTTTATCCGCCACTCAAGTACAGATGAAATTCAAGTGGTATTTATTGGTAAAAATGAAAAGAATATTTTGTCTTTGTCTAAACTATTAAAAAACACATTCTCAAACATCACAAGTATTGTATTTAACTACAACACACGAAATGACAACGTGATCTTAGGTGATACATATAAAGTCTTATATGGAAATGACTACATCATTGAAAAATGTTTAGGTAACAAAGTGAAATTGCACTTTAAATCCTTCTTCCAAGTCAACCCTATACAGATGGAAGTTTTGTACAATCAAGCCATTAAAGCCGCTAATCTTTCTGGAAACGAAACATGCATTGATATGTATGCAGGCACAGGTACCATTGGTATGGCTGTCAGTAAACATGCGAAAAGCGTGATTGGTGTTGAAATCGTTAAAGAAGCCGTTGATAATGCCAACGACAATACAAAAATGAATCACCTTGATAATTGTCACTATGTTTGTCAGGATGCCACAGATTTTGCACACGAACGTAAAAGCGATAAAATTGATGTCGTCTTTATTGATCCACCAAGAAAAGGAATGGCAGAAAATGGAATCCAAGATACGGTGACCATGCAGCCCGAAAAGATTATATACGTTTCTTGCAATCCTAAAACGTTATCACGAGATTTAAAAATCTTTAAAAATTATGGATACCAATGCGAATACGTTCAACCTGTAGACATGTTTTGTCAAACAACCGGACTTGAATGTGTTGCCAAACTCAGTAAAATAGTGTAATATTTTAACACTATGAGGCCGTGGTGGAATTGGTAGACACGCTACTTTGAGGGGGTAGTGAGTTATGCTCGTGTGCGTTCAAATCGCATCGGCCTCACCATATAGATATAAAAAGTGCTTCTTCGGCACTTTTTTATTTTCCACACAAAAAAAACTAGACCAAACGGCCTAGTTAGTCTTTACTTGGAAATTTAAATACTTGCTCCCCCTCTTTTGTCACTAAGTATTTTCCACGCGCAATATATTCAACATAATCTGGATTTGTCAGATTCTGTTTTGCCTTCTCCAATTCTTTCTTTTTAGAAGACAATTCTTTTTTTTCTTTTTCCTTTTGAACAATACTCGACTTTAACTCATGCGTCATTGACAATTGCTGCAAACCACCCATGATTAAAAAGCCAGACATAACCAGCATTGCGATATATACAAAGAAATGTTGAACTTTTTTTCGTTTTCCCTTCATACTTTTATCCCCTTTTTACTATAGCATATAATAGAAAGCGATTTCAATGTAAATTATTTCACACGCATAGCTAAAATCGCAATGTCACTAGGATTTATACCAGAAATACGACTTGCTTGTCCTAATGTTAAAGGCTTGATAGCTGTTAATTTTTGTCTTGCCTCCAAAGATAAATTATCCATATTTTCATAATCCAAATCTGCAGGAAGCTTCATTTTTTCCATCTGCTGTAAATGTTTCGCATCGCGCTTTGCCTTGGCAATATAACCAGCATACTTTGTCTGGATCTCAATCTGCTCATTGATTTGAGTTTCGTAATCCAATCCCGTATATTTTGCCAAGCCCTTAACTGTAATTTTTGGACGTTTAATTAAATCCAATGCACTACATCCATGTGCCAATGGATCAAAGCCCAAGCTATCAAGATATTCATTGACTTCACTATTCGGTTTAATATGTGCATTTGAAAGTTCTTCTCGAGCAACCTCAATATCATTCATCTTCTTTTTATATGCATCATATCTTTCTTGTGAAACCAAACCAATTTCATAGCCTTTTTCAAGCAATCTTTGATCCGCATTGTCATGACGTAACAACAATCTATATTCCGCTCTTGAAGTTAATAAACGATAAGGTTCCTTTGTTCCTTTTGTACATAAATCATCTAACATGACACCAATATAAGCTTCATCACGACGAAGAACAAATTGTTCTTTACCATCCACTTTCAATGCCGCATTCGCCCCAGCCATCAATCCTTGACCAGCTGCTTCTTCGTATCCGCTCGTACCATTGACCTGTCCTGCAGTAAATAAATTCTCAACAATTTTATTTTCCATATTCGGCTTCATCTGAAGTGGATCAATCGCATCATATTCAATCGCATACGCATATTTTTCAATCACACAATTTTCAAGTCCCGGCAAAGAATGAACCATCTTTTCCTGTACATCAATAGGCATTGATGTTGAGAATCCTTGAATGTAAATTGTATCTAATTCTTTAGATTCAGGCTCTAAGAAAAGCTGATGTCTTTCTTTATCCGCAAAACGAACCAATTTATCTTCAATACTTGGGCAATAACGAGGACCTACCCCTTTTACTAACCCAGAATACATTGCAGAATCATGCAAATGTGTATGAATGATTTCATGCGTTTCTGGCTGTGTATAAATTAAATGGCAAATCTCTTGTTTTTCAAAAGGCAATACATCCTCTTGTTTTGTTGTTTCACTAAAGCGCAAAAATTGATTTGTCCCTGGTTGTGGTTCTGTCTTTGAAAAATCAATTGTATCCATTTTAATACGAGCTGGTGTTCCCGTCTTTAAACGGAAAGTTTTAATTCCAGCCTCACGCAATGATTCTGACAACGTATTAACCGTCCTTTGATCTTCTGGACCAGAAACAGTGGAAGTATGTCCTCTTAAAACATTACTTGCCATATAAGTACCTGTTGTCAAAACAACCGTCTTACTTTCAATAAATGTTCCATCTTCTAACTCAACACCACAGGCTGTTCCATCCTTGATTACAACAATTTTACATGCTGCCTCAATAATATCTAAATTATCCTGTTCTTCTAATGCCTTTTTCATAAAACGTTTATAGGCAATCTTATCGCTTTGAACACGTAAACTCCATACTCCAGGTCCTTTTGTCGTATTCAACATCTTAAACTGTAAAGCCGTCTTATCTGCCGCAATAGGCATCATACCACCCAAGGCATCAATTTCTCGAACTACGATTCCTTTTGCCGGTCCACCTACACTAGGATTACATGGCATCGAACCAATCATATCTTTACTTAAAGTTACGATAGCCGTTTTCTTATTCATTCGACTCGCCGCTAAACAAGCCTCAATTCCGGCATGTCCAGCTCCAACAACTACTACATCATACATTTTATACACCCGATTTCTTTCTTAGTTGAAAGTGAAAAATATTTTGTGGAACTTTTAAATACAAAGTAACTACCACATATACAATTACACTTAATAAACCATTTAAACACATCTTGAACAAACATGAAAGTTTTGATCCTTCAACACCATACAATCCAACTTTAGATAGAAGTATTGAAGTAATCCATAACGCTAACAATCCAATCAAAATACGCACTACAATAATTAAAGTTTTACGATATGAAATGTTGTATACATCTTGAATCTCTTTTAAATTTTTATAAATAATATATCCTGTACCAATAAAACTTGAAATAACAGCACCCGCGATCCCCATGATCCATACAAATGGAATCAAAAGAACTCCTTTGATCAATACACCAATCGCAAGATTTTTTAATACATTTTTTCTTAATTCCAAAGAAACCATTAAATTCGTAACTAACGGAGCTAATGTAGATAAGAAACCTTCCAAAGCCATCCATTGTACAACGAATGTACACAATTCTAAGTTTTCGGAATAATATAACGTGTAATTCAATGGTCCTGCATACGCAAAAATACAGAACGATACAGGAATAGCTACATATAAAACTACGTTGATACTATCCAACACATTTTTCTTAACTAACTTATAATTTTTCTTTGACAAAGCCTCTGAAATATGCGGAATTATCGCTGTCGCAAAACCAGGGCCCAAAATCATTGGGATCGCATTTAATTTACCTGCCACATAATTTGATGCAGAAATGACAGTCGTTGTATCTTTGGCATTATAATGCATTTTTAATCCTGTAGGAAGTAAGAAACCATTAAATACCTGGTCAATATTTCCTAAAATCGCAACCACTAAATAAGGAATAGCTAGGATAAGAATTTCTCTGAAGATTTTCTTAGCTGAATGAGAACGTGTCGTTTGTCTTTGTACCATTTCATCCACTACACATTGGTGTTTACGATCAAAATACGCAAATTGAGAAATTGCCGCAATCGTTGCCACAGAAGTTGACATAACCGCCGCATATAATGCATACTTTTTATCCCATCCAAACGCATAGACTACAAGGCATGCTGCACTTAGTAAAAAGGCAACGCGGAACACTTGTTCAAAAGCTTGTGAAAAAGCATATTCTTCCATTTCTTTTAAGCCTTGATAATATCCTCTAAATGCAGATAATACAGGAACAAGAAAAATCGCTAGAGATAATATTTTCAAACAATTTGCCATGATATCGGCATTCTTGGCGACCATAGCTGGCGCAATTACATTCGATAAAGTAAATAAGAGGATCATTCCAACAAATCCCGTTAAGCCTAAAATCGCAAAAGCAATTTTCTTTACCAGAATAACACTTTTCGCATCTTCTAAAGCAATATAACGAGCTACAAGTGTGGCCACGGCAAAAGGGACTCCCGACTGAAATATCGTCAATAAATACGCATATATATTATAAGATTGTGCATATACAGACTGATACGCTTCCGATTGAAGTATATATGAAAATGGAATTGTATAAGCCAATCCAATTAGTTTTGATACAAATAGACCGCCTGTTCCTATCAGGCCGCCAACAATAATCGACTTTTTAGCCGCTGAAGATTTCGACATAAAATAAATACCCCCAATTTCATAATTATAACATACATCCTTAAAAGTATTATGATTTTTTAAACATTAAGAGTATAGTAAAGATAAGGAGTGTGAGATTATGTATCCAGCCTATATACATACGCAAACTACGGCTCGAAACATTGATCATGCAGCCATCAAAACATACCAGATTCCAAGTTTGATTTTGATGGAACATGCAGCTTTAAAATCAGCCGAAATTATTGAACAAATCACAAATACAAACCAATCTATCTGTATTCTTTGCGGTCCTGGAAATAATGGTGCCGATGGATTAGCAATCGCTAGACTTCTACAGCCTAAATATCCAAATCTATATGTTGTGGTTCCAGAAATCAAAAAGATGTCGGAAGATGAAAAAATTCAATTTCAAATGGTACAAAATTTAAAAATTCCATTCTGCAAAAATCTTCCTAATGTCACTTATGACATTTATATTGATTGCCTTTTTGGCAATGGATTATCTAGAGATATTACCGGATTTTATAAAACTATGATTCAAAATGTAAACACATCTCAGTCCACCATTATCAGTATTGATATGCCTAGTGGCATTGATTCCACTATGGGAAATGTTCTAGGATGCGCCATTCATGCAGATTACACAATTAGCTTGGATTGCTACAAACAAGGACAATGGCTAAATGAAGGAAAAAATCATTGTGGCAAATTATATCTCGTAGATATCGGAATTCCTCAAATTCTTCATCAAAAATGCATGGACAAAATTAAAATATTAAATGAGGAGGATATTCATCTTCCAAATCGCCCATTGAATGCACATAAGTCAACTTTTGGAAAAGCCCTAATGATTGGCGGAAGTCAAAACATGCATGGTGCAATCCACATGGCAAGTCTTAGTGCTTATAAAAGTGGTATCGGTACTCTTACTTTGATGGTTCCAGAATGTATTTCTAATGTTCTCGCAATCAAATCCGATTTTTATATGCTTCTTCAATGTGCCGATCGCAATGGTATATTTAGTTCTAAAGCCATTGATTTGTTGAAACAAAACATTAACAATTATTCAATTATTTCAATTGGAAATGGTATGCAAAAAAACAACATTACTATCGCTTTAGTTGAACAAGCTTTAAAGAGTGACAAAAAAATAGTACTTGATGCCGATGCATTATGGGCTGCACAAAAGAATATTGAATTATTAAAACGGAGTGAAACCACAATTTTAACTCCGCATATTAAAGAAATGTCCGATTTAACAGGTATCCATGTTTCTACCATTTTATCAAATCCATTCGAAGTGGCTCGCGACTTTTCAAAAGAATATCCAAGCTGCGTACTCATACTAAAATCAAGTCAAACCTATATTGCCCATCAAGGCAGTGTCTATGTTTTAGATGCACAAAATGCAGGTCTGGCAAAAGGCGGCAGTGGGGATATTTTATGTGGTATTGTCGTTGCGATGCTTGGACAGTGCAAAGATAGTTTACAAGCGGCTCTATGTGCTACCTATATTCATTCGCAAAGTGCTAAACTTGATATAGATTCGGCAAGTTTCATGCCAGAAGATATTATCAACAATATTCCAAACACATTAAAAAGGCTGAGATCCTAGTGATTCTCAGCCTCATCTTTTTGTATCAAATTTTTCAATGTTAAAACAGCACATTTCATTAATGGTTTTAAATCATGATTTTGAATGTTTGATAATCCTGCTTTTTCTCTTTCCTGATTCTCTAAACATAAAAACATAGCTCCACTACGAACATGACGAGTTTGTCCTACGATAAACACAGTACTTGATTCCATTTCCGAAGCCAGACAATCCAGTCTGCAATACGCATCCCATTTGTTTTGCAACTCTTGATAAACTGGCATTGTTTCCAGTGCATGCTGACCAAAAAAAGAATCCTTACTTTGAACAACACCTACATGATAAGGCAGATTAAGTTTTTTTGCACTTTCTACTTGAGCATTTAAAACTTCAAAATGAGGAACAGCTGGAAATTCAATAGGTGCATATTCACGTGTTGTACCTTCTTGGCGAATGGCACCACTTGCAATCACAATATCTCCACCTTGAACATCAAGACGCATACCACCACATGTACCTACACGTAAAAAGGTATGACACCCTAGTTGAATAAGCTCTTCCATTGCGATTGCAGTACTGGCTCCACCAATACCAGTTGAAACTACGCTGCATAATACTCCATTAATATAGCCTGAATATGTAACATATTCACGGTTGTCCGCAACAAAATATGCATCATCTAAATAAGATGCGATATCCTTTACTCTTTTGGGATCTCCCGTTAAAATAACATAATCTCCAACACCATTTTCCTCTAATTGAGTATGATATTGTTTATTTGAACCTTCTGTGTAATCAATCATAATATATCCTAGAAAGATTGGAATTGTAAATAGTAGACATTTGGATGAAACATTGTCGTATTAAAGCTATAAGCCTGACAATCATCATTTTCTCCATCCCAGTCATTATTCAATTTGGATAATAAATCATCGATTTCATCTTCACTCAAATCACTTGTCGCATAAAACTCCATGCAACCAGCTAAACTCGGCTGTAATCGACTTGGAGAATAAGACATCTTTGAACAAATTTCATTCAATGCGTTTTGAACAACATCAACAACAGCAGCATCTTCTTTGTCAACAACTACATGCAATCTTATCTTCATTATGCGTTCACCTTATCTACTACATAGTTACATAATTTTTTTAAGTTTGTATCATTAGACAAAGTGATAACTTTACCCAAACTTAAATTCAATGCTGCAATAACGGGTTCACCATTATCCATCAATACATTTAAAGTACCAGCAGTATTTTCGTAATATACATCAAACAAATAACTTTGTTTTCCGTTATCTTCTTTCTTTTCTCTTAAATCAAAATGGAAAGTATCTTTATTTTTTAAAATAATACGAACAGCTCCTGCCCCAGAGCTAGGAATTGATTTTGCCATAGAAACCTCCTACTTTTTATTAGCATCATATGTAAGCATAATGCCTAAATTCGCATAAATACTTAAATCTACATCCGCAACATCACAAGTCACATGAGCCTGCATACCTTTTAATTTTGGTAACATAGCTAATGCTTTTTTTGCATCTTCACTATGCAAAGCAGAAACAGATAACGCAATTAAAATTTCATTTGAATGAAGTCTTGGATTTACCGAACCAAGATATTCTGTTTTTAAGTTTTGGATAGGTAAAATAGCTTCTGGTGAAATTAAAACTTTCTTTTTATCAATTCCTGCAAGATGTTTTAATACATTCATTAAAACGGCTGAACAAGCACCCATTAAATTCGTTGTTTTTCCTGTAATAATTGTTCCATCATCCAATTCAATAGCACCAGATAAAGAATGAGTTTGTTCTTCTTTTTTACGTGCAGCAACAACACAAGGACGATCTAATTCTGTAATACCCGCTTTGTTCATAACAACTTCTTGTTTTTGAACTTCTTCATATGAACATAGTTCATGAGCATATCTTGTTTTACTTACAAAATAACGACGAATGATTTCCTGGTTACTTGCATTACAACATGCTTCATCATCACTAATACATAAACCCGCCATATTTACACCCATATCTGTTGGACTTTGATAAGGACTTGAACCATATATTTCTTCAAAAATATTCTTTAGGACAGGAAAAATCTCAATGTCACGATTATAATTAACTGTTACTTCATTGTAAGCCTGTAAATGGAATGGGTCAATCATATTTACATCGGCCAAATCTGCAGTTGCAGCTTCATAAGCCAAATTTACAGGATGATTCAAAGGTAAATTCCAAATAGGGAACGTTTCATATTTTGCGTATCCTGCCTTAATGCCATGTTTATGTTCATGATATAACTGTGATAAACAAGTAGCCATTTTACCGCTACCAGGACCTGGAGCCGTCACAACAACTAAAGGTCTTGTTGTCTTAACATAATCATTCTTTCCAAATCCAGAATCAGAAATGATTTTTTTAGTATCTGTAGGATATCCTTCAATAAAGTAGTGGAAATATACGTCAATTTTTCTACGTTTCAAACGAGCTTTAAATAAATCAACTGCTTTTTGACGATTGTATTGTGTTACAACAACACTTCCAACATATAATCCTCGTTGAGTAAATTCATTGATCAAACGTAAAACATCTTCTTGATATGTAATTTGTAAATCGGAACGAGTTTTATTTTGTTCAATATCATTAGCATTAATGACAATGACAATTTCAGCATCTTCTTTTAACTGCATCAACATTTGTAATTTTGAATCTGGCGAAAATCCAGGTAATACGCGAGAAGCATGATTATCATCAAATAATTTTCCACCAAACTCCAAATATAATTTATCTCCAAATTGAGAAATTCTTTCTTTAATATGCTCTGACTGCATTTCTAAATATTTTTGATTATTAAATCCAATTTTTTTCATAATTTCAATCTCCATACAACTCATGATTTTACAATAAAATTAAAAAAAAGGCAAAAAAAAGGACCCGGCAGCTAGCTATCTTCGCAGGGGCAAGCCCAACTATTGTCGCCGTGAAAGTGCTTAACTTCTGAGTTCGGGATGAGTTCAGGTGTGTCCACTTTGCTATCGCCA
>NZ_JACRWH010000018.1:0-30941 GCF_014306155.1 Holdemanella hominis
TTTTTTCTGTCTAAAATCTAAAGAATAGACAGTAAATCAGAAATTCTTGTAGAGTATAAACAATTTATTCAAATTTCGATCTTCCCATACCGAGTTTTTCATAAATTCTTTACACTACCTTTATATTCCAAATAAGCACCTTTCATAGTACTTGCGGCATGTTCACTAAATAAACGCAATACACCATTTTTATATTTTCTTTCTCTTGGCTTCCAATTTTTACGTCTTTCAGCTAGAATTTCATCCATTTCTTCCATGGATTTACGCTCACCTTTAACACCAACAATATTTAATTTTCTTTCCATCACATCGATTTCAATTAAATCATCCTCTTCAACTAACGCAATTGGACCACCATCACAAGCCTCTGGACTACAATGACCAATGACAGGACCTGTACTAGCACCCGAGAAACGTCCATCTGTGATTAAGGCAATACTTCTACCTAATTCTTTATCACTACTAATAGCTTCCGATGTATAGAACATTTCAGGCATACCACTTCCTTTAGGGCCTTCATAACGAATAAATACGGCATCGCCTTTTTGTACTTTATGTTTTAAAACAGCATCCAAACATTCTTCTTCACTATCAAATGGTCGAGCACGAAGAATAGATTTAAACATTTCTTTTGGACAAGCTGTATGTTTGATGACTGCTCCTTCTGGTGCAAGATTACCTTTTAATAAGGCAATACTTCCATCTGTACCAATTGCCTTGTCATAAGGACGAATAATATCTTCTTTTGTCAAATTCACATTGTAACGTTTATTAAATTCTTGAAGCCATTGATCACATTTTTCATAGAACCCATTCTGTTTTAATTCCTCAAGATTTTCACCCAACGTTTTACCAGTGACTGTCATAACATCTAAGTGCAAATGCTCTTTGATTTCTTCCATAATTGCTGGTACACCACCAGCATAATAGAAGCATTCAGCTGGCCAACGTCCTGCAGGACGAACATCTAATAAATAACGTGCATTTCTATGTAAACGATCAAATGTTTCTCCAGTAATTTCAATCCCAAATTCATGGGCAATGGCAGGTAAATGAAGAAGACAGTTTGTACTTCCTGAAATAGCCGCATGGACTAAGATCGCATTTTCAAAACTATCCATAGTTACGATATCAGATGGTTTCATGTTTTCCATTTTGGCAATACGTACAGATTGTCTACCAGCTTCTCTAGCGAACGCTAAAAGATCTGGACTTGTAGAAGGCATAAGCGCCGTACCTGGAAGAGCTAGTCCTAATGCTTCTGCCATAATCTGCATAGTTGAGGCCGTTCCAATAAATGAACATGCTCCACAACTAGGACACGCATTGCATTTTGCCCAATCTAATTTAGCTTCATCAATTTCACCACGCTCAAATTTAGCACTATACATACCCAATTGTTCCAACGTCAACATTTCTGGTCCAGCATTCATAGTTCCGCCAGGTACAAAAATTGAAGGAATATTCACTCTAGCAAGACCCATTAAGTTTGCTGGAACCCCTTTATCACAACTCGATAAATAAACACCGGCATCAAATGGTGTAGCATTCGCATGAATTTCAATCATATTTGCAATCATTTCACGGCTGACAAGACTATAATTGATTCCATCTGTACCTTGACTTTCCCCATCACAAATATCTGTACAATAATAACGGGCTCCAAACCCATTTTCCTCGGCAATTCCTTTGCGAACTTCTTCAACAAGTACATTTAAATGACCACTTCCAGGGTGACTATCACCATATGTACTTTCAATCATGACTTGAACTTTTTCCAAATCTTCTTTCTTCCAACCTGTTCCAATACGTAATGGATCAAGTTCGGGTGCTAATTTTCTCATTTCTTGACTAATTAATTTCATGTTAATTTCTTCCTTTTCATAATATATAGTTTATAAAGAAATAAGGTGAGTTTCAACAATTGAAATAATGTTGGAATATTTTTCGGAATTTGGAACAATTCTCTATTTTTATAAATCGATACAACACACGTCATACGTCTTGAAAGCGTTTGCATTCGATGCTATTATTCACTTGTCTTAAATGTGCACGGTTTAAAAGACTAAAATTTGGAGAGGAGAAAAACGGATATGATGCAAAAAATCCAAAAATTCGGTGGCGCAATGTTTACACCCGTATTACTATTTGCGTTTTCTGGAATTATGGTTGGAATTACCACTGTATTAACTAGTGAAGTAATTGTGGGTTCAATTGCAGAAGCTACTACTACATGGTATAAAGTATGGTGGACAGTAAAGGAAGGAGCTTGGACAATCTTTAGACAGATTCCATTACTTTTCGTTGTTAGTTTACCTATTGGTTTGGCAAAAAAGCAACAAGCTCGTGCTTGTATGGAAGCGTTGCTACTTTATTTAACTTTTAACTATTTTATCGCTGCTATTTTAGCAAACTGGGGAACTGCTTTAGGAGTTGATTATTCTGTAGAAGCAGGTAATGGTACAGGTTTAGCATTAGTTGCTAGTATTAAAACATTAGATACTAACATGGTTGGAGCTTTAGTTGTTGCTGGTGTTGTAGTATATTTACATAATAAGTATTTTGATACTAAACTTCCAGAATGGCTAGGTGTTTTCAAAGGTTCTTGTTTTGTTTGTGGTATTGGATTCTTTGTAATGTTAGCATTGGCAGTTGTATTCTGCTTTGTATGGCCAGTTATTCAAACAGGTATGAAATCATTACAAGGATTCTTTATGGGATCTGGAGCCCTAGGTGTTTGGGTATTTACATTCTGCGAACGTATTTTGATTCCAACAGGTTTACATCACTTTGTATATATGCCATTTGCATATGAATCAATTGCAGTTGATGGTGGATTTAAAGCAGCTTGGGCATTGAATTTATCTGAATATGCAGCATCTAGCAAATCATTAGCTACATTATTCCCTGCTGGACGTTTTGCTTTATATGGACACTCAAAAATATTTGCTGCTCCAGGTATCTCTTTAGCATTCTATGCTACTGCAAAGAAAAACAAGAAAAAAGAAGTTATGGGATTAATGCTTCCTGTTGCTTTAACGGCTATACTTTGTGGTATTACTGAACCAATTGAATTTACATTCTTATTTGCTGCACCATTCTTATGGCCAATCCACGCTGTACTAGCCGCAACATTAGCTACAATTGAATACTTTGTTGTTGGTATTTCTGGTGAATTCTCTTCTGGTTTAATTAACTGGTTAGCATTAGACTGGATTCCTATGGCTAAAAACCACATGGGACAAATTCTTGCTCAAATCGCTGTTGGTTTGATCTTTACAGCTCTTTGGTTCTTCATCTTTAGTTTCTGCATCAAGAAATTCGATTTGAAAACACCAGGACGTGAAGATGATGATGAAGAAGCTAAATTAATGTCTAAAAAAGATTACAAGGCTGCTAAAGCTGCTGAAGAAGATACAAGCAATGATCCTACTGGAAGCATCGAAGTTGAAGGTGGAGATGCTGCTAAAGCTAAAAAATTCTTGGAATTAGTTGGTGGTAAAGACAACGTTGAAGATGTAACTAACTGTGCAACTCGTTTACGTTTAACATTGAAAGATGATAGTATATTAGCTGATATGAGTGCGTTCAAAAAAGCAGGTGCTCATGGTTTAGTACACAAAGGAAAAGCTGTCCAAATTATTGTTGGATTAAGTGTTCCTAGTGTTCGTGAAGAATTTGAAAATTTACTTGATTAATTAAAAAGTGGAAAGGTGATTGTATGAAAAGAAATAAAAAAATTAGCGCAGCTATGCGTAATAAAATGAATAAAGTAAATAATATTATGTTATTTGGTGTGGTTGTGTGTTGTGCATCACCTTTCCTATACTTTGCATATCTATATATGAAATTGCAAGGTGGAGACATTTATGGATATATCCAAACAGATGCTTATACATTGATTAATATGATTGCAGCATTTATAAATCCTTTTGCAGGACTTATGATTGATAATATGCGAAAAAAAGCCAATGAATTTCAAGATCCTTCGGTTGTTTATCGTAATTTATTCATATTATTGATTGGTGAAATTTGCATGTTGAATACATTCTATATTTTCTTGTTAGTATTCATTCTATACAAATTACACGATGCATATAGTGAGCCATTTAATTGTGCTTGGAAATCATTAAGTTTCAAGAAATTTGTGGAAGGTACTTCCGGTAGTTTCGTAGTATTGGCAGGATATTTATTCGTTGATGTGTTATTAGCAAGAATTATGTTCTTTGCGTAAAGTTAGATAATTAAAAGCTTATAGATTTCTATAAGCTTATTTTTTTAGGGAGACAGTTATGGATTTAAAAATAATTATAGAACAGCTTACGGTTTTATTCTTTTTAATGGCTATTGGCTTTTTGATTAATAAACTAGGCATATTAAATAAAGAATACAATAAATGCATATCTAAACTATTATTGACGATTGGTATACCAGGATTGTTGATTAGTTCTGTGGCAAATGGAAATCCTTTCGAAAATAATTATGATATTTTTAATGTACTTTATGTATGTACGATTATTCATATATTTGTGATTATATTAGCTTTAGTTGTCACAAAATTATTTCGCTTTGGAAATACAGCAAGCGTTTACCGTTTTATGTATGTATTTCCTAATGCTGGGTTTATAGGCTTTCCAGTTATTAATGCAATTTTTGGGCCGGAAGCCCTTATTTATGCAACAGTGTTTCAACTGCCAAGTAATATATTATGTTATACATATGGTATTTATTTGATGAGTGGAGTGGGATTTAATAAAAATGAAGCATTGAAAAGTATTTTAAATCCATGTATTGTTGCTGCATTGATTGCGTGCTCATTATGTATATTAGACATACATTTGCCAAGTTTAATTATTGAGTGTGGCTCTTATTTAGGTAGTATAACGACTCCTTTAGGAATGGTGATTATTGGAAGTAGCTTAGCTTCATGCGATATTGATATACGTAAAATAGATGTTCGCCTTTATATGAATATTTTAATAAAAATGTTTTTACTTCCTATCTTATGTTATTTGTTTTTATCACTCATTTGTAATGATGCAATTTTGATAGCTGTATTAACAATAACATTTGGATTACCAGCTGCTACAAATACAGTTGTATTTGCGAATTTATACAATAAGGACATAGAACTAGCAAGCGAAGGTGTATTTATTACAACGGTAATGTGTTTATTTAGTATACCTATTATCTGTTCATTATTGTTTATTTAAGAAAGAGGGGGAAACCATGGAATTAAATGTATTTGTGGCTTGTGATTCTTATAAAGGATCATTAACTTCTATAGAGGCAAATGAATGCATAAAAAAAGGTGTAATAACAGTATTTAAATCCGCAAATGTGGAATGCTATCCTATCGCAGATGGTGGAGAAGGTACTGTGGATGCATATACGTATAATTACGGACATAAAATCACTGTTGATTGTGAAGGGGAAACTGTAGAAATTGGAGTGAATGAAGAGGATAATACTTGTATTATTGAAATGGCATGTGTAAATGGAATCATGGAGGATTCTAAAAAAAATATATTGGAAAGAAACACTCATAAAACGGGGATATTGATTAAAAAAGTGTTGGATCTAGGCTATAAAAATATAATGATTGGAATTGGTGGTAGTGGCACAAACGATTGTGGGATAGGAATCGCAGCCGCATTGGGCTATAGATTTTTAGATGCAAAAGGAAAAGAAGTATTACCTTATATTAATAATGTATTTAAAATGAAAACGATAGATGGTACAAATGTAAGTCCTAAACTTAAAGAAGTCAACTTTATCGTGCTATCGGATGTTAAAAATCCTTTGTTAGGTCAAAATGGTTGTGCACGTATGTATGGAAAACAAAAGGGTGCTAATGATGAAGAAATCGAAACATTAGAAAAATTAGATACAAAATTTTTTGAATTATGTAAATCAAATAGTTTTATTCTAAATGATTTTGAAGGAGCAGGAGCTGCAGGCGGCTTGGTTTTGGACTTGTAACTTTTTTAAACGCAAAGATTTGTTCAGGCATGGATTATATGCTTTCAAAGATCGAAAAAGAAGAAGAAATGGATGGCTTTGATCTAATTATTACAGGTGAAGGGAAAATTGATGAACAAAGTCAATATGGAAAAGTCATTGATGGCATGCAAAAATTGGGCGCTAAACATGATATTCCAGTACTTTCTATTGGAGGAAGTGTTATCTTAAAAGATACACAAAATCTATTATATGGTTCATGTGTTCAAAAATGTTGTGATTTAAAGGAAGCTATGGATTATGCGCAATCAAACTTGATTAATGCAACTATTCAATGTATGAACCTTATTGATTGTGGCATGAAAATAATGAAGAGGTACTAAATGAGATATACAGAAGAAAATTTTCCGCGTAGTACAATTCAAAGAGATGGAATGAAAATATTGCAAGGTCACATTGATGAGACTTCTTGTATGACAATTTGTGATGTTGTGTATAGAAAAGTTGAAAATTATATATTACACCTGCATATAATTTTGCCTACACAAAACAAAGATGAGACAAAAAAATTTCCAACAATCGTATTTGTTCAAGGATCAGCTTGGCATAAACAAACCTTAGGAAGAGAAATTGTACAATTGGGAAGAATCGCAAATCTTGGATATGTTGTGGCGATAGTTGAATATCGTCCTAGTGACGTTGCATTATTTCCGGCACAAATTATAGATGTAAAATATGCAGTTCAATATATGGTTGAACATGAAAATGAATATTGTGTAGATATAAATAACTTGATCTTGTGGGGTACATCTTCAGGGGCTCATACGGCTTTGATGACAGCATTTACAAAAGGTCTTGATAAATTTAGAACACAAGAATTAAAAGAATATGAATTCAAATGTATAATTGATTATTTTGGTCCTACTGATGTTTACGAAATGCGTTTTCAACCATCGCTAGGAGAACATTATACCAAAGACTGTCCAGAAGGATTATTATTAGGGCAAGTTGTTACAAGAGAAAACAGTATGGATACAGTAGTGATGAAATATGTTGAAAAAGATAAATGGATTCCTCCTGTTTTAATTGTGCATGGAGATATGGATAAAAGTGTTCCATTTCACCAAAGTGTATTCTTGTATGATAAATTGATAAAATGTAAAAAGAATGTGCAATTTTATAAGATCAAAGATGCTGGTCATGGTGGTTCTGAATTTTGGAACAAAGAAGTTCTTGGCATTGTAAATGAGTTTATATCGATTTATATATCAAATGAAAGGGCTTAGAGCCTTTTTTCGTTTTTAAATAAATTGTGTTAGAATAATATGTAAGCAGATCAGGGGATGTAATTTATGACAATTGATGAGTTAGTTAATAAATACTATGAAAATCTAAATGATAGTGATTTATATATATGGAACTATATTTCAAAAAATAAATCTAAAACATGTAATTATACAATTGAAGAATTGGCTAAATGTTGCAATGTTTCGAAAACAAGTATTATTCGATTCTCAAAAAAATTATCCTTATCGGGCTTTAGTGAATTGAAAGTATATTTGAAACTCGAAAAGGAAAAACCTGCTTTTGAAACAAAAGAAGAAGATTATTTGAATCAATTGTGTTTAAATTATGCGGAATCAGCACAATCTTTGAGAAATGCAAATATGGATAAAGCTTTTGAATATATTTATAATGCAAAAAGAGTTTTTATATTTGGATCAGGATCTATACAATTAAATGTGGCAAAAGAAATTTACCGACTATTCTTTAATGGTGGAGAATACTTTCATTATTTTGATAGTAAATACGATATTGAAGATGTCATGTATAATTTAACAGAGAGTGATGTTATGATGATTATTTCTCTAAATGGAGAATCGAGTACGGTTATTGATCTAGCTAAAAAGTTGAAACTTAAAAATATACCGACAATTTCGGTGACACAATTTAAAAATAATACATTGGCAACATTAAGTACAGAATCTTTGTATTTTTCATCTCATTCATATCAATTGCCAGGAAATGGACGTATAGTAGGATTGCTAAGTTCACTATTTATATTTACAGAAATTTTTTATATAAAATATCAAATTTATAAGAATAAAAAAATGGAGAGTGAAAAATAATCACTCTCTGTTTTTAGTTAAATTGGATTAAATCATCTCCAACTTCAATATTATCATTGTTATGAATATCTTTAAATGGATGTGAATCATGATTTAAAACAACCAAAGGTGTGTATAATTCTAAGTTGTTTTCTTTCATAACGCTTAAGTCAACCTTCATAATTGGTTGTCCTTTTTTGATTTCATCATTCGTTTTTACTAAAGGTGTAAATCCTTTTCCTTTGAGATTGACAGTTTCTAGACCAATGTGAATCAACAATTCAGTACCATCTGCTAGATTTAAACCTACTGCATGGAATGTAGTTGCAACCATCGCAACTTTGGCATCGCAAGGAGCATAAATGGTATCTCCTTCAACTAAGATTGCAATACCGTCACCCATCATTTTTTCTGAGAAAATAGGATCAGGAACATCGGTAATAGGAATAAATTTACCTTTCGCATAAGCTGCTATTTTTTTATTATCGTTCTTTTTCTTAAAAAAATTAAACATTGTTATATCCTCCTTAAAGTATTATTTCTCCTTGTTAACGCTATCATTATAGAAAAAAATGGACTGTAATACAATGGAATTATTGTAACAATAAATGTTTACCTAATAAATGTATAAATTTCAAAAAGTGGAAAAAAATCCATAAAAATCAAAGGTCTAAAAATTCGATTTGGTTAAAAAATGAACAATTCCATCTTCGTCGTTTGATTTGGTTGTGTATTTTGCTAAAGACTTAGTTGTAGAATCTGCATTTTGCATTGCAACACTATTAGGAATGGCCGTTAATAATGCGTGATCATTCGCACTATCTCCAAAGGCAACTGTATTTTCAAGTGAGATATTAAGCATATTTGCAAGATATTTAGCTGCAACACCTTTACTAACACTTGCATGATTCACTTCTATACATCCTTTTGTTAGACGAAAACCATTATATGTATCGTTATGAGTCAATATGTATTCTTCAAATTTATTCACATTTCGAGAGGCACCACGAAAACAAAGCTTATTAACGGGTGCGTTAATAGTTGTGATTATATTGGAAACCCTTGTAGAATGATTTGACATATATCTAAATTGTGTAAGAACAGGATTTTTAAAACGTAGCCATTTAGGCCAGAATAATTTTGTTAGAATTCTTTTGAATTGTACAAACAAGTTACAGTCAACAATATAAGAATCATTGTATTCGACGATTGTATATAAATTATTCTTTTTAGCTAGGTCAATTAACTCTTGCATTTCATTTAAATAAATTGGAGAAAAATTTATAGAATCTGAGGTTTTACAATTTATAATGCCTGCACCATTTGTATGAATGATATAACCACCATACTTATCTAATTGGAGTTGTTCAACAAAAGACTGTAATTCAGCAGGAATTCTTCCGCTACATAGAGCAATAACTACACCGTTTTGTTGCAAATGAATCAAATAATCTAATGTTTGTTTAGAAATGCGTTTTTTCGTATTTAATAATGTTCCATCAATATCTGTAATCAGTAATTGTAATTTGTTCATATAAACCTCTTTTCACTTGACAATATTATATATGTAAAAACAAAAAAATCCCTAAAATGGGAATTATATCCAATTTTAGGGATGAATTTATTGAATGGATTCTAAATAAATAGCATATTGAAGGAATAGTATTTCTACAGTAATAAAAAACATACTTGTAGGAGAAAAATGTCTTCCGTGAATTGAAAAATCTCGATGTGAACTTAAATAATATAATGTTTCATCTGAAATTCTTGCGATTGGATTATCTTGAAGCAAAGTAAGAGAGAGTATTTTTGCGTTTTTTTCTTTGCATTTTTGCACAAATTCTACATCTGATTGTTGGCTTGCTTGAACAGAAAAAACAATAACTAAATCATCGCTTGTTAAATTGTTGACCAAATAATCCATTTCATTTGAACCATAAACAATATTTATGGATTTATTTAGCTTGAAAAAGAATCTTTTTAAACTTTGGATCGCAAGCTGTTGAACACCACCGGTTCCATACGCAAAAACATGATTTGCAGAATAGATCATTTGACAGGCTTTTTGATAATTTTGGTTTTCAGCATATTGAATGGCATTACAATAATCGTTACAGATTGTTTTAATTAAATCTTGATTGATAGTATCTTCATTGTTGTTTTCCATTTTTAAATAGAATTTTAATTCACTGAAACCATTTAATGAAATTTTTTGTGTGAATCGTAAAATACTTGTTTTTGAAACATTACAGTGTTCTGCTAATTCAGAAATGGACATGTTTTCACAAGCTTTCTTGTGACCAAGTATATATCTCCAGATATATAAATCATTTAAATTCAAATCACTATAATATTTATCTACTAATTCATCGAGTTTCATAAAAAATCACCTAACAATATAATATAACGATAAAAGCGCTTACAGTCAATAGGAAAAAATTACATATTATGGAAAAAACATCTTAAAATGCACTCAAATACCGAATCGTGTTGAACTATTGTTTCTATTTTTTCTTGGTGGTAAGGTATCGTTGTCAAAAGAAAATAGCATGTTAGGAGGAATAGATATGAGAGAAAAATCAGCTATTTGTATTGCAGGTGGAGGAAGTACTTTTACACCAGGAATCGTATTAATGTTGGTTGAAAACCAAGATCGTTTCCCAATTTCTAAAATCACTTTATATGATAATAATGCAGAAAGACAGGATAAACTTGCAGAAGCTTGTGCAATTATGTTAAAAGAAAAAGCTCCGGAAATTGAATTCAATTGGACAACAGATCCTGAAACAGCATTTACAGGAATTGACTTTGTTATGGCGCATATTCGTGTTGGATTATATGCAATGCGTGAATTGGATGAAAAAATTCCATTAAAATATGGAGTAGTCGGACAAGAAACTTGTGGTCCTGGTGGAATGGCTTATGGTATGCGTTCAATTGGACCAGTTATTGAAATCTTAGATTACATGGAAAAATATTCACCAAATGCTTGGATGTTGAACTACTCAAACCCAGCAGCTATCGTTGCCGAAGCAACTCGTCGTTTACGTCCAGGACACCGTATCATTAATATTTGTGATATGCCAGTTGGATTGGAAACAAATATGTGTTCAATTATTAAAGATGAAACAGGTAGAGAATTAACTCGTAACGACATGGAAATCCGTTATTATGGTTTGAACCATTTTGGATGGTGGACACAAATCCAAGATAAAGAAGGTAATGATTTAATGCCAATCTTAAAGAAGCACATTTCTGAAATGGGATACGCAAATAATTCACCTGAATTCCAACACAGAGATCCATCATGGGTTGAAACATACACAAAAGCTAAAGATGTATACGCTTTGGATCCAGAAACAGTACCTAATACATATTTAAAATACTATTTATATCCAGACTTTGTAGTAGAACATTCAGATCCAAACTATACTCGTGCTAACGAAGTTATGGATGGACGTGAAAAAACTGTATTTGGGCAGGCAAAAGCCATTGTTGAAAATGGTACTTCAAAAGGAAATGAATTTGCGGTAGGAGTTCACGCTTCATTTATCGTAGACTTAGCATGTGCACTTAAATTCAACACACATGAAAGAATGTTGTTGATTGTTCCTAATGAAGGAGCTATCGAAAACTTTGATCCAACAGCTATGGTTGAAATTCCTTGTTTAGTAGGATCAAATGGTCCAGAACCATTAAAGATTGGAGATATTCCAACATTCCAACGTGGATTGATGACAGAACAAGTATGTGTTGAAAAACTAGTTGTAGAAGCTTGGATTGAACATAGTTATCAAAAGATGTGGCAAGCAATTACATTAAGTAAAACAGTACCAAGTGGAAAAGTTGCTAAACAAATTCTAGATGAATTGATTGAAGCAAATAAAGATTTCTGGCCTGAATTAAAATAATAAATAATTAGAAAGAAGAGAAGCTTAACTATTATTAGATCCTTGAAAACTAAAGTGACTTAATTAATAGTTAAGCTTTTATTTATGTAATGGAGATAATAAAATGAAAAAATATAATGTTGTAATCGTAGGTGGTGGAAGTCACCGTAATCCAGATTTAATGGCAATGTTAGCCGATAACAAAGATCGTTTTCCAATCCGTCGTATTTGTTTATATGACACAGAATCAGAACGACAGGAAATAATGGGGAAATATGGTGAAATCCTAATGCGTGAATATTATCCAGAATTGGAAGAATTCACATATACTACAGATCCTGATGTTGCTTTTAAAGATGTAGACTTTGCTTTAATGCAAATTCGAGCAGGTCGTTTACCAATGCGTGAAAAAGATGAAAAGATTCCATTAAGCCATGGTTGTGTAGGACAAGAAACTTGTGGTGCTGGAGGATTTGCATATGGACTTCGTAGTGTCCCAGACATTATTGAATTGGTAAAAATGATTCGTAAACATTCACCAGAAGCATGGATTTTGAACTATTCTAACCCAGCAGCTATTGTAGCAGAAGCAACAAAACGTGTATTCCCAGATGACCATCGAATTCTAAATATTTGTGATATGCCAATCGCTATCATGGATCAATATGCAAATATTTTGAAGTGCAGTCGTAAAGATTTTGAACCACGTTATTTTGGCTTGAATCACTTTGGATGGTTTACACACATTTATGATAAAAAGACAGGTGAAGATCTAGAACCAAAAATTAAAGAATTGATTCTTAGTGGGGAAGATCTATTTAAACTAAGTGGTGTAGATGAACATACTATGGAACCTAGTTGGATTGAAACATATAAATTTATGGCAAATATTTTGAGAGATTATCCAGAATATTTACCTAATACATACTTAAAATATTATCTATATCCAAAACATGTAGTAGAAACATCTGATCCTAACTATACTCGCGCTAATGAAGTAATGGATGGAAAAGAAAAACGTTGCTATGAAATGATGGAAGAAGTAATTAAATTAGGAAAATTAAAAGGAACGGAATATGAAATTAAGCCTGGTCGAGGTGTACATGCAAGTTATATTGTAGATTTAGCTTGTGCAATTATTAATAATACAAATGAAATCTTCTTGATTATTACTAAGAATAAAGGTGTAATTCCAAATGTAGATGAAAACATGATGGTTGAAGTTGCATGTCGAGTAGGTTCAAATGGAGTTGAGCCACTAGCATTAGATCCTATTCCAACATTCTATAAGGGAATGATGGAAAACCAATATGCTTATGAAAAATTAACTGTAGATGGATTGTTTGAAAGAGATAAAACAAAACTATTACAAGCATTAGCTTTAAATAGAACAGTAACGGATACAGATACAGCAAAAGCAATTTTAGATGATTTGATTGAGGCAAATAAAGATTATTGGGGAAAATATTTTAAATAATATGGGGAGAAATTAAAATGAAAAAATATAACGTATGTACCGTAGGTGGAGGAAGCACTTATACATTAGGATTCTTAAAATCATTTGCTCGTATGCAAGAATAATTCCCATGAAAATTGTAGTTGTTGATTCAATGAAAAATAATTATGCGGAAAAAATAATATGTTAGTCATAAAGGATTTTAGAGAAATAGAAAGATTAATACAGTTTATAAACTCTTGATAAAAGCACAATTCGTGCTTTTTTTCTTGCAAAAAGCTTTAGATAAAGTAAATGTAAAGAATTACGAGGTATGTAATAATTGTCATTGTTACACATATAAGCCTAACAGGCACGAAAACGTTTACATTTATAAAATTGTGAATTATATTATGAATGTAAATTGAATTCGTAAAAAAATTGGCCATTTTAAACGAAAGAAAAGGAGAAATTAAAATGAAAAAATATAACGTATGTATCGTAGGTGGAGGAAGCACTTATACATTAGGATTCTTAAAATCATTTGCTCGTATGCAGGAAGAATTCCCATTGAATAAACTTGTATTGTTCGATATCGATGGAGAAAGACAAAAACCAATCGGACAATATGGAGAAATCATGTTTAAAGAAAGATATCCAGAATTGGATTTCTCTTATACAACAGATCCTGCTGAAGCTTATAAAGACATGGACTTCATCTTTATGCAGATGCGTGCAGGTGGACTTCACATGCGTCAAAAAGATGAACACATTCCATTGAGCTTTGGAAAGATTGGACAAGAAACATGTGGTGCAGGAGGAATGAGTTACGGATTACGTTCATGTGTAGACATGGTAGAAGCTATTCACCAAATTCGTGAATATTCACCAGAAGCATGGATCTTAAACTACTCAAACCCAGCAGCTATTGTTGCAGAATGCTTAAGAAGAGAATTCCCAGATGACAAGAAAATCTTGAATATCTGTGACCAACCAGAAAACGTCGTACGTTCAACATCAAGATTATTAGGATGTGACTGGAATGATTTGGATCCAGTATACTTTGGATTGAACCACTATGGATGGTTTACACATATGTATGATCGTAAAACAGGTGAAGACTTATTACCAAAAATCCGTCAGATTGTAAAAGAAAAAGGATTCTTACCACAAGATGCAGAACAACGTGATAAATCATGGTTGGAAACATATGGATTTGTACAAACAATGTTAGAGGATTTCCCAGACTACTTGCCAAATACATATGATGGATACTATCTATATCCAGAATACAAGGCAAGTCATTTAAATCCAAACTATACACGTGCAGATGAAGTTATCGATGGACGTGAAAAGCGAGTGTTCAAAGAATGTGAAGAAGTCATTAAAGCAGGAAAACTAGGAGACAAATTCCACGCAATCAGTGATGCACATGCAGAAATGATGATCAAAGTAGCAGAAGCCATCGCATTCAATACATTAGGAAGATTCATTTTGATTGTAGAAAACAATGGAGCAATTGCGAACATGCAAGATGATGCAATGGTAGAAGTAGTATGTGAATTAGGAATCAATGGACCAAGACCATTGCGTGTAGGAAATATTCCACAATTCTATTTGGGATTATTGGTACAACAAGTATCAAGTGAAAAGCTATTGGTAGATGCATATTATGAACATTCATATCAAAAGGCATTAGAAGCATTCACATTGAACCGATTGATCAATGATGCAAAAGAAGCAAGAAAGATTTTGGATGCATTGATTGAAGCTAATGGAGATCAATGGCCTGAATTGAAATAATATAACTGATTATTTAAGACTCTCATGATATATAATATAGAATTTGCAGTTTATGAGAGTCTTATTTTGAAACAGGAAAGATAATTTTGGAGAAAGTATATGAAAAATAAAATAATGGGATTCTTCTCTGATTTAGGAAGAAGTTTAATGATGCCAATTGCTGCACTAGCTGCTTGTGGTATCGTATTAGGTTTATCAAGTGCATTAATGAAACCACAAGTACAGGAAGTTTTACCTTTCTTAGCTGCTAGTGTGCCTTTATTTATTATCTCAACTTTAAATAAGGTATCAGGTATTGTATTTACTTTAATGCCAGTCTTATTCTCAATTTCTATTGCGTTAGGTCTAGCTAAAGAAGATAAAGGTGTAGCTGCTTTTGCCGGATTCTTAGGATATTATTCATTCTTAGTAGCTTCTAGTTGTGTGATTCAGACTGGAGTCATGGACTTTAGTGCAATGAAAATTTCTAATATTTTGGGTGTTGATACTGTAGATATGGGAGCCACTGCAGGTATCATGGCAGGTTTAGTAACAGCATGGTTGCATAATAAATATCATAAGGTACAATTTCCTGCTGCTATTGCCTTCTATGGAGGAAAACGATTTGTAGCATTAGTTGTAATTGTAACAATGGCTGGTATTGGATTGGTTATGCCATTAATTTGGGAACCTATTTCTGTAGGAATTAATGGTTTAGGAGATCTGATTCATTCTGCAGGAGCATTTGGAGTGTTTATTTTCGGTACTTTAGAACGATTATTGATTCCAACTGGACTTCACCACGTGTTAAATTCACTATTCAGAACAACTCCATTAGGTGGAACATTCCAAGGAGTAGAAGGTTGTCTAAATATCTTCTTACAATTTGTTGATAAAGTTCCTTTAAAAGATTTACAACCATATACTCAATTCTTAGGACAAGGTAAAATGCCATTCATGATGTTTGGTTTACCTGCGGCTGCTTTAGCTATTTATCAAACTTCACCAGAAGAAAAGAAATCTAAAGTAAAAGCATTGATGATTGCCGGAGTTGCTGCAAGTTTTGTTTCAGGTATTACAGAACCACTTGAATTCTCATTTATGTTCATTGCACCAGCATTATTTGTATTCCATTCAATTATGGGTGGTATTTCATTCATGTTGATGACAGTTTTAAATGTAATCATTGGTAATACAGGTGGAGGAATTATTGACTTCTTTATCTGGGGTGTATTCCAACCAGGATCTAATTGGTATTGGGTTATTGTTGTTGGTGTATTCTATGCAGTCATTTACTATTCTGTATTTAAATGGTATTTATCAAAGAAAAATATTTCAATTGATGTATCAGATGAAGATGATGATGCTTCTAGTAATATGTCATTAGATGAAAAAATGGTTAATACAGTAAATACAATTATTGAAGGACTTGGTGGAAGAGATAACATCGTTGTTGTTAATAACTGTATTTCTAGACTTCGTGTGGATGTTAAAGATATGGCAGCTGTAAACGAGGATATGTTAAAGAAAACAGGATCAATGGGTATTGTTAAACCAAGTGATACACATATTCAAGTTATTTATGGACCTAAAGTTGAAAAAATTGCAGATGCTGTTCGTGAAGTATTAAAATATTAAACTAAAAAAGCAGGAAGTATTTTAAGCTTCCTGCTTATCTATATTATGACGCAAATATTCAATGATAAATTGTACTAATAGAAAAGATGTTAATTTTGTTAATAATGGAGGCGTTTCTAATTTTGCTTCGTGAGTTGATATATATATGTCGTTGATGTCGTTCGAATTTAATAAAGAAGAATCTAAATCTGTACTAGAAATCCAAATGATTTTCACGTGTCGTTCATGACATTGTTTTACAATGGGTTCATATATAGATTTATCTCCATAATTTGTGAAAATGAAAAGAACAGCATTGTCTGGAAATGATTTAGAAAGTGCAGACAAAAAATCAATCCAATCTATATAAATACATGGAATGTCCATTGTATTTAACATAGATTGTAAATATTTGGCAGGTAAGCTTGACATATTTCTGCCATAAATATAGATAGATTTATGATTTTTGATTTCAGAACAAATTTGTTCGATTATTTTATCGTCAATATTGTCAATAAAATCTTTTAGAATAGAGGTGCGATGAGGAATAGCATCCCATGCATTTACGGATTTATTTATAAGATTAAGATCATTTTTTAATTGGAATTTAAGTTCATTGAACCCTTTGAAACCTAGCTTTTGACTGAATCGAATAACAGTTGCATTGGATACATATAATTCTTTACAAATATCACTTAGAGATAAATAAACGATATTGTTTAAATGATCTTTAAAATATTGATAAATAATTTGTTCACTAGACGTTAAATTGTTAACATCTACTGTATCAAGAAATGATTTCATGGTCTATTCCTTTCTTATATTCGTTGAAAAATTCAATGAATGCACTTAATACAAAGAAAGTACAAAATCTCGAAGTTGAATCGGCACCTTCATTTTCCGTCTTTTTAGAAAAAAAGCGGATATTGTAGTTAGATATTTCAGCTAAATCATTATTTTCAATGGAAGAAATTGAAATGACAATCATGCCATGAAGCTTTGCTTCTTTAGCTAAGTTTAGTGTAGATTCAAATTTACCTGAGCTAGAAATAAAGATAAATATATTTCCTTTATCAAGAGTCTGAATGTAGTGATGCGTCATTTTAGTGGCACTAGATTTATATATATTTTGACAACCCGATATAAACAACATACTTTCTAAATAATTAACGGAAATATCTGTTAAACCAGCAGGAGAATAAATATAAACAGGGGCATTACTTGATAGTAACTTGGCAATTTGAAAAAGGTCTTCGGTATTCATTAAGCTAGTTGTGCCTTCTAAATCTGTGATAATGGATTTTTTAATCGATTGAACGGAATAATTAGTAACATTTTTAGAAGATTCTTCCTCTTGGCGACGCAAGAAAAATTTTAATTCTGGAAATCCACTAAAGCCAAGTTTTCGGCAAAAACGTAAAACTGTAGATGTAGAATAGTTAATTTCTTTTGCGAATGTTTGAATGCTCATGGTACTGATTCTATCTTCGTTATCATGAATATATTGTAAAATGTTAAGTTCTTTATTTGATAAAGAATTTAGAGGAATATTTAAATTTAATTTCAAGGGAAACATCCTTTCTTCTTTTATAATTATAAAGTTTTTTTTGGAGGTGTAAAACATGTTTTTATTTAAGAAACGAAAAAATAGTAATGATTTGAAAGCATATATAAGTGGTGACTTGATTTCAATCGATCAGGTAAACGATGATGTGTTTTCACAAAAAATGATGGGAGATGGTATTGCCATTAAACCAAAGGGAAATGAAGTGTATGCTCCTTGTGATGGAAAAGTTACCGCCATATTTGATAGCACAGAACATGCGGTAGGGTTGACACTAGATAACGGAATGGAAATTTTGATTCATTGTGGATTAGATACAGTGAATTTAACGGAGAAAGTTTTTAGTTGTACAGTAACAAAAGAACAAAAAGTAAAACAAGGACAAGTATTACTAACTTTTGATCATGACAAATTAAAGGCAATGAATTATGAAGATGTTATTATGTTAGTTTTATTAAATCCTGGTAACGCAAAGAATGTAAAATTTGTATCTGATCAAGAGGTTAAGGCTAAAGAAAGTGTAATCGCTACATTTGAATAAAAAGGTGAAAGTCAAATCTTAATGATTTGGCTTTTTTTTGATTGATTATAAAAAAATAAAAAGATACAATTATATTAAGCATAAGACGTCATACGTCAAATGGAAAGTTAGTTATACTTTGAACTTACAGCTTATTAGAAGGATGAAATATAAATAAAGTGAATATGGTATGGATATGTTAGATAAAAGACCATTACCGCAAATAATTGCGGATAAAATAATTGATTTAATTGAATCAAAAGAATTACTTCCAGGTGAAAGATTGCCTAGCGAACAAGAATTGATGAAAGAATTAAGCGTTGGAAGAGGAACGATTCGTGAAGCTATTAAATCTTTAGTTTCAAGAAATATTGTTGAAATCAGACGTGGAGTTGGTACGTTTGTTGCAGAAAAAACAGGAGTTGTAGAAGATCCATTAGGCTTTTCTTTTATTAATAATAAGAATAAACTTGTTAAAGACTCAATGGATGTAAGATTATTGTTAGAGCCTTCTATCGCTAAATGGGCTGCTCGAAATGCAACGGATTCTGAGATTTTAGAAATTATTGAATTGAGTCATAAAATTGAAATTGCCATTTTAAATGATGAAGATTACAGTGATTTAGATGTAGAATTTCATACAAAAATTGCCAATTCTAGTAGAAATCTAGTGGTAGAAAATTTGATACCAATTTTAACTACGAATATTCGTTCTTTAATAGATGTCACACATGCTGCTTTAAAAGAACATACAATTTTAAGCCATAAAAAAATCGCAAATGCGATTAAAGAAAGAGATGAAGAATTGGCTGAACAATTGATGAAAGAACATATTGAGATTAATCAAAAATATTTAGACGAATCCTTTTATAATTGATTCAAAATAGCTATACCAAGATAATGATTTAGTCTTGTGGTTAAGATTGTATCAAAGAATGATACAACACTACCAGTTAAGAATGATGCAAGTATTGTACCTAAACCAGCAGATTTAATACTATGTAATAAAATTAAGGATATAACGATTGATGCAAGGGTACATGTTATGTCAAGAATGACTCTTAGTTTTCCAAAGTCTTTTCTTAAACGGATGGCAAGTGCACCAATAAAGCCTTCATAAGGCATGACTGTAAGATTCGAATGAATAGTTAATGTGATGCCTAGTGCTAAGACAATGCATGCTAGAGTAGCTAGTAAAACTTGTTCTAAGAAAGAATGAGGTTGTATATGTGTTAAGAATATAGATGTTAGCTTAATTAAATAAGAATAAATGAATGTGATAAATAATTGTATGATTTGTGTTTTTCCAAATTTATGTACGATAAGCGCTTCTAATATCAAAAGGGCAGTGTTAACAATAAAATTAAAGAGCGCATAGCTGCCTGGAAGAAGGAAAGTGAATGTCAGGGCTAAAGAACAAGATGGAGCAACGCCAAGAGCGGCATTTAAAAATAAATTGGATCCAATAGCTAGTGTAAAAATTCCTGTTAAATAAACAATAAGTTTTCTTCTCATATAATTTGGCATTGTTTTACCCCCAATCGATATATGCATTATATAAAGACATGTACTTGCAAACAATTTGATGTTTGCGTTAAGATATTCCAAAATGGAATAGGGTGATTGTGATGGAAATTGAAAGTTTAAAATGTTTTGTGGTATTGAGTGATAAAAAAAGATTTACAGAAGCTGCCTATGAATGCAATATGTCGCAAAGTACACTTTCAAAGAAAATCAAGAAAATGGAAAATGAATTAGGTGTGCAATTGTTTAATCGCACTATGCATGAAACGGTTTTAACTGTGGAAGGTGAAAAGTTTTATAAATACGCCAAGTCCATACTAAAAATGTATGATCGTGCATTAGTTGAACTACAACCCAATACTATTCGCCTAGGATGCATGAGTGTTTTATCACCATACCACATTCCTAAAATGTTAAGAGACTTTTCTTTATCTCATCAAAATCTAGAATTTCATATTAAAGAAAGTAATGCCAGGTATGCCATTGATCATATTGATGATTTTGATTTTATTTTGATTCGAACGGATTTATTAGATAATCATTTGGATTATGTAATATCTCCATTAATTGATGATGAACTATGTTTAGTTGTATCATCATTAAATCCATTATCTAAAAAGTCAGAAATAAAATTGAGTGATATAAAAGATGAAGCATTTATCTTTCCTGAAAAAGGCTCAGGTGGATATGAAATATTCTATGATGCATGTAAACGAGCTGGTTTTGAACCCAACATAGCCATAGAAATGCCTCATACAAGTACGATGTTTAGTTTTGTGGAAGAAAATGTAGGCATATCTCTTTCATTTAAAAAAGTGTATCAAGAATTTGAAAATCCAAAAATCAAAATGATTTTGTTAAAAGACGATTTACATTATCCAATAGCTTTAGTATATAAGAAGGGAAAAATATTGCATTCAATTAAGAAGGAGTTTATTGAATATTGTAAAGAGTATTTTTAAAGTAATTTGTTGAAATCGTTTTCAAAAAAGTGTTGACATTTATTTGTGTATGCGCTATCATTAGCGCGTACAAATAAATAAGACATATATGTTGGTTTGTTACCCAAAAGATTTAGTGGGGCAATACCTTTAGAAAGCAATACTAGTAGGGATATTAGTATGATGGGCTTTTTATAGGTGTTGCCTCTTTTTTGTTGAAAGGAGCTTATATGGCAGAATTTACAAAAGGCTTTTTATGGGGAGGAGCTACAGCGGACTTCCAATACGAAGGCGGATTTAATGAAGGTGGAAAAGGGTTATCCACTCATGATTTTGAAACAGACGGATCTTTAGAAAAGCCAAGAATGATTACATTAGAACTTGCTGATGGTACTAGAGGTGAGGTTCCTACTCGTGAAAGTTTCCCAGATGGAGCTGAAGCAAAGATTTATGATGATCAATATTATCCTAGTCACAAAGCAGTTGACTTCTATCATCACTATAAAGAAGATATTGCTTTAATGGGTGAAATGGGATTCAATGTATTTCGTTTCTCTATTTGCTGGCCTAGAATTTTCCCAACAGGAGATGAATTAGAACCAAATGAAGAAGGTTTAAAATTTTATGATGATGTAATTACAGAACTTGAAAAATATAACATTCAACCATTAATTACAATTTGCCACGACGAACTTCCAGATTATTTGGCAAGAAAATATGATGGTTGGTCAAGCCGTCATGTGATTGATTGCTATGTTCGATATGCAACAACAGTATTAGAAAGATATAAAGGTCGTTGTAAATATTGGTTAACATTTAACGAAATCAATGCTGTAAATGGATATGCACAAATCGGAACACATAAACAAGACGAACAAACAGTTTATCAAGCAAAACACCATATGTTTGTAGCAAGCGCAAAAGTTGTAAAAATTGCACATGAAATTGACCCAGAAAATATGGTGGGTACAATGTATGCATTATCTCAAATGTATCCAAAGACATGTAATCCACAAGATATCATGGCAAGCTATATGAAACGTCGTAATAACTTATGGTTTATTGATATTATGGCACGTGGTTACTATCCTAACTTTACAGATCAGTTCTTTGAAGAACGTGGCGTAAAATTGGCAAAAGAACCAGGGGATGATGAGATTTTACGTGAAGGAACATTGGATATGGTAACATTTAGTTACTACAGATCAATGACAATTTCAAAAGATACAAAATTAACTTGGGCTATGGGATTACTTGGAGGAGATCCAAATCCATACTTAGAAAGTACAAAATGGGGATGGCCAATTGATCCAATTGGACTTCGCTATACATTAAATGAATTGTATGATCGTTACCAAAAACCATTGTTTGTCGTTGAAAATGGTTTAGGAGAAATCGATGTCAAAGAAGCAGATGGAACTGTAAACGATGATTATCGAATTAAATATTTAGCTCAGCATTTCGAAGAAATGAAGAAAGCTGTTAACATTGATAAAGTGCCAGTTCTTGGTTACACAATGTGGGGAAATACAGATTTGGTTTCACTAAGTACAGGTGAAATGAAAAAACGTTATGGTTTTGTTTATGTAGACCTAGACGACAAAGGAAATGGAACAGGAGAGAGAAGCAAGAAAAAATCATTTGAGTGGATGAAGAAAGTTTGCCACACAAATGGTAAAGATCTTAGCTACTAAGAAGAGATTATGGTTAAGCAATATTATGTAATAAAAAAAGTTTTAAATAACAACGTTGTCATTTCTGAAAATGAAGATAAAAAAGAAATTATTATCATGGGTTCAGGAATTGGATTTGGAAAACATGTACATGATTTAGTCGACTCTAAAAAAATCTATAAAATTTACGAATTACGTAATAATGCTTACAAAAATCGTTTTGAAAGCTTAGTGGAGGAAATTCCATTTGAATGTTTCCAATTAACAGAAAACATTATTGCGTATGCGCAAGATGAATTGCATCAACAATTCAAAGACGGATTGGTTTTAAGTTTAGCTGATCACATTCACTTTGCGGTTACACAAATTAAAAATCACGAGACAAGAGTTACTTTGTCTTTAGAAGAAATTAAATTATTCTACAAAGATGAATACAAAGTTGCAAAACAGGCAGTTCAAATGATTAACGAATTTTATCATATTGAACTGGATACGACAGAAGCTGCTAGTATCGCATTCCATTTTATAAATGGAAATATCAATCAAAATGAAGAAGATATCAATACTATTCTTAGTGGAACTAAAACTATTTTAGGAATTATTGAAAGTTCATTAGGAATCGAATTAAATGAATCAAATCCTGGCTTCTATCGTTTAGTGATTCATCTGAAGTATTTTATAAAACGAGTCATTATTGAAAAACAAGAGTGTGATAATCGATTCGATGCAGCATTCTTTAATGAAAATGATGAGAGATTTAAAGTTATAAAAAAATGTTTGGATAATATTGAGTCTTATCTATATGAAACATATTCATACAAGATGGATTCAGCGGAAAGACTTTATTTAACTATCCACATAACTAGAATTCTATAAGGAGAGAAAATAAAATGGCAAAAATAGATGCAAAAGCTATTGCACAAGAAATTGTACAACATGTCGGCGGACCAGAAAACGTAAATTCAGTTGCTCACTGTATGACTAGAGCACGTTTCGTATTAAAAAATGTAAATAAAGCAGATCAAGAGGCTTTAAAAAATATTAAAGGAGTTTTAGGAGTTATTTACTCTGGAGGACAATTACAGGTTATCTTAGGAGCAAACTTATTACCTGTATTTGAAGAAATTGTTAAACAAAATAATTTTACTCAGGGTGCCGTTGTAGATGAAAATCTAGATGATGGACCAAAAGAAAAACAAAGTATCCCACAAATCGTATTAGGATATGTACAAGCAAGTGTTACACCTTTGGTTCCAGGTTTAGTTGCGGGTGGTATTTTAAAAGTAATTTTAATGCTATTGCCATATGTAATGCCAAGTTTTGCAGGCTCATCAACAAGTATGGTTTTAGGTTGGATTGCCAATGCACCATTCTACTTTATGCCTATATTCGTAGCTTATGGTGCTGCAAAAAAATTAGGTGGAACTGAAATTTATGCAATGTTAGTTACTGCTGCTTTACTTACTACAGAATGGGTAACTGCAGTTGGTGATGGAACTGCGATTACATTATTTGGTATTCCATGCCGTGCTATTACTTATAATGGACAATTACTTCCTGCCTTGTTAATTCCAATTGCTGCTTATTATATTGAAAAAGGCTTGAATAAAGTGATTCCAGGAATCTTAAAATCATTGTTAGTAGGTTCATTAACTATTCTTGTTACTGGAGCATTAGCATTTGTTGTGTTAGGACCAGCTGGACGTTATCTTGGTGATGCAATCAGTTATGTATTCTTATTCTTAGGTGATCATGTTCCATTTATTGCGGTTGCTGTTTTAGCTGCATGTCTTCCATGGATGATTATGGCTGGAATGCACACAGCCTTATCTCCATTCATGATTCAAAATATGGATACTATTGGTTATGATGCTGTTATTCGTCCTGCATTCGTATTACACAATGTTGCAGAAGGTGGAGCTTGTTTAGGTGTGGCTTTACGTACAAAAGATAAAGAATTTAGATCAGAATGTTTATCATTGGCAGTCGGTGCTATTGTTGCTGGAGTTACAGAACCAGCTATTTATGGATGTAACTTAAAATATAAAAAACCAATGTATGGAGTAATGGGTGGTGCTGCCATCGGTGGTATTGTTGCTTCATTATTAGGAGCTAGAGCATTTGTGTTTGGATATTCAAACATACTAGCCATTGCTCCAATGTTCTTATCAACTGCTTGGGCAATGTTTATTGGTGCTGCTGTAGCAATTGTTGCAGCTGCAATCATCACTTATATTTTAGGAATTGATGAAGGTCCTATTAAAGCAGCAAAAAGAAAATAATTAAAAGTTTTCTCCCAGCTGCTTAACCAGCTGGGTTTTTTGTAGATGGATGAAGGGAGAAGTTATGATTAAACTGATTGCGAGCGATTTGGATGGAACTCTATTAGATGAGCCAAATCGAATTTCAAAAATCAATTTAGATGCAATTGAATATGCATATCAAAAAGGAGCTAAATTTTGTTTTTCAACAGGTAGAGATCTACAAAGTGTAAAAGATATTACTTGTTTATTAAGACATAAGCCAGTGTTATTACTTGGCAATGGTTCAGAAGTTTATGATGAAGATGAAAATCTAGTGTTTCAAAATTTCTTCAATAATAAGTATCTTGAAGAAGTATGTGAAATCATGAATAAACATGATGTTCCACATATGATTTTTACAACAGATGGTTTCTATACAACAACAGATCCTGTAGAGGTACGACAAAGATTTATTGAAAGAATAGGAAAGATAAGAAATCAGGAGATGGCACATATTTTCGCAACAAATATGGATAAGCCTTGTAATAATTTAGTTCAGATTGAAAATATACAAGAATTCGCAAAAACAAAGAAAGTTTTAAAAGTCGAAGGATTTCACTATAACTCAAAGCCCGTGGAAGATGTAAAAAAAGTCTTAGAAAAATTTACAGAACTATCCCATCTATCTACAGGAAAAAACAATGTAGAAGTAACGAATTTGACAGCTACAAAGGGACTTGCTTTGAAACGATATTGCGAGTATGCCAACATTAAAGAAGATGAAGTTATGGTTATAGGTGATTCTCATAACGATTTAAGTATGTTTGAATTTTTTAAATATAGTTTTGCACCAGAAAACAGTATTCAAGAAATCAAAAATTTTGCATACAAAGTAGTAAAAAGCTGTGATGAACATGGTGTAAGTCAAGCTATATATGAATTTATAAAATAAACAAAAGGAGGAAATATATTATGTTGTCTATTTTTAAGAAAAAAGAAGTGAATACAGTAGTATGTTCAGATGATGAATTTGTCGCTGTTGCCAATGGTACACTAGTACCTTTGGAAAACGTAAGTGATCCAGCTTTCGCATCAAAAATGATGGGGGATGGAATCGCAATTGAATTAAGTGAAGGAACAATCTGTGCTCCATGCAACGGAACTTTAGATGTAGCTTATCCAACAGGACATGCATTTGGAATTACACGTAATGATGGTGTAGAAATGATTATACATATTGGAGTAAATACAGTAGAAAGTAATGGTAAAGGATTTGAAGTGTTAGCTACTCAAGGACAGACTGTAAAAGCTGGAGATCCATTAGTTAAAGTGGACTTAAAGAGTTTAAGTAAAAAATATGATATGGTCACAATGTTGATTGTTACAGATCCAAATGAAAAAGAAATTTCATTCATTGATTGTCAAGAAGTAAAGAAAGGTCAAATTATTAGTAAATAGGTGAAGAGTATGAGTTTTCCAAAAAATTTTTTATGGGGCGGAGCCGTTGCCGCAAACCAATTAGAAGGTGCGTATTTAGAGGATGATAAACAATTGAATGTCACAGATGTGATGGTAGGGATTATTAGCAATCCAGATTTAAAATATGATGAAAAAACAAATAAATGGATTCCAGATTTTAAAGAAGATAAAGTATATTTGTCTCATGATGGGATTGACTTTTATCATCGTTATAAAGAAGATTTGGCATATATGGCACAAATGGGATTTAAAGCATTTAGAACAAGTATTTCATGGGGACGTATCTTTCCAAATGGAGATGAATTAGAACCAAATGAAGCAGGATTACAATTCTATGATGATTTATTTGATGAAATGATCCGCTTAGGAATGGAACCTGTTATTACTCTTTCTCACTATGAAACACCATTGCATTTATTAACTGAATATGGTGGATGGTTAAATGAAAAATTGATTGAATACTGGATGAACTATGTAGAAGTTGTATTCAATCGTTATAAGGGAAAAGTTAAATATTGGATGACATTTAATGAAATCAATAACATATTTAGAATGCCGTTTGCAGCTGGCGGCGTGTTGAAAACAACGCCAAATGAAAAAGGAATTCCTAATGCTGATTTAACAGATGCTGAATTGTATCAAGCGACACATTATATTTTTGTTGCGAACGCAAAGACAGTAGAATTGTGTCATGAAATTGATCCAGAGGCAAAAATTGGATGTATGCTATCGTTATCGAGCATGGCTACTTATCCATACAGTTGTAATCCGGATGATGTATTTGGTGCTTTACAATTCCAGCGTAAACAAAAATTATTCTTAGACGTAATGTGTAAAGGATATTATCCAGGTTATGTAAAACGTATTTGGAATGAACAAAACTGTACACCAGTTATGAATGAAGAGGATTTAGAAATAATTAAAAACAACACAGTGGATTATATTGCGTTCAGCTATTACCGTAGTGCTGTATATAAATCAGATGGTTCTATTACTGTAGATACTGGTGGAGCTGCTGGTGTTGAAAATCCATATTTGGAAGGAACATCACCAGAACCATGGCGTTGGCCTATTGATCCAAAAGGAATTCGTTATGTATGCAACATTTTAACAGATGAATATAATTTACCATTATTCATTGTAGAAAATGGTATTGGATTAGATGAAAATTTGGATTCTGAAGGTAAAATTCATGATGATTTTAGAAAAAAATATGTAAAAGATCATCTTGTTCAAATTGAGGAAGCAATTAAAGATGGCTGTGATGTAATGGGATACTTATATTGGGGACCTATTGACGTTGTAAGTGCTGGTACAGGTGAAATGCGTAAGCGCTATGGATTTGTTTATGTAGACCGCTTTAATGATGGTACAGGAACATTAGAAAGAAGAAAAAAAGATTCTTTTGAATGGTTTAAAAACGTGATTGAAACAAATGGTGAAGAGTTGTAGGAGGACGAATATGAAATTTCCTGAAGGCTTTTTATGGGGAGGCGCTACAGCTGCCAACCAATATGAAGGTGGTTGGAATGAAGGTGGAAAAGGATGGAGCGTTTCTGATTGTGCTAAAGCACATTTTGATACAGATGTAACGAATTTTTCCGCACATAATGAAATCACAAGTGAAGAAATTCAGTATGCGATGGAACATCCAGAAGACATGGTGAATTATCCAAAGCGCCATGGAAGTGATTTTTATCATCACTATAAAGAAGATATTGCTTTAATGGCAGAAATGGGATTTAAAGTATTTCGTATGAGTATTGCGTGGTCTAGAATTTATCTGAATGGAGATGATTTAGAACCAAATGAAGAAGGATTACAATTTTACGACAACGTATTTGATGAATGTAAAAAATATGGTATAGAACCATTGGTGACAATGTCTCATTATGAACCGCCATTAAATTTAGTGTTGAAATATAATTGTTGGTATAACAGAAAAACAATTGATTTCTTCTGTAAGTTTGTAGAAACAATCTGTACTCGATATAAAGATAAAGTAAAATATTGGCTAACTTTTAATGAAGTAGATAGTATGATTCGACATCCATACACAACTGGCGGATTAATTCGGGATCGATTTAAGGATAAGAATTTTGAAGAAGTTATTTTTCAATCTATGCACCATCAATTTGTGGCGAGTGCCTTGGCAACAAAAATATGCCATGAAATCATTCCAGGCTCTCAAGTAGGATGTATGCTTACAAAATTAACATATTATCCATATTCATGTCGTCCAGAAGATGTATTGGAAATGCAACAAAAAATGCGTTCTATTTATTGCTATAGCGATACACAAGTGTTTGGTGAATATCCAGCATATTTATTGGCTCGTTTTAAAAATCATGGATTAAATATCGTGATGGAAGAAAAAGATCTTGAAATCATGAAAAAATATCCTGTTGATTTTATTTCTTTCTCCTATTACATGTCTAGCTGTGTCGCAAAAAACACAGAAGGACTTGATACAACAGAAGGAAATACTGTTACAGCCATTAAGAATCCATATTTGCCTTCAAGTGAATGGGGCTGGCAAATTGATCCAATTGGACTAAGAATTTCTTTGGTTGATCTGTATGATCGTTATAGAAAACCATTGTTTATTGTTGAAAACGGATTGGGAGCTAAAGAAGAATTGGTTCCGGATGGGAAAGGTTCTTATACAGTGAATGATGATTATCATATTGATTATTATAAGGCACACTTTAAAGCTATGTATGATGCAATTCACGAAGATGGAGTTGAATTATTAGGATATACATCATGGGCATGCATAGATTTAGTGAGTGAAAGTACGAAACAAATGTCAAAACGATATGGATTTGTATATGTTGATGCAGATGATTATGGAAAAGGTACTTATAATCGATATAAGAAAAAGTCTTTCTATTGGTATAAACATGTTATCGAAACAAATGGAGAATGTTTGTTTGAATAATGTCCTTATTATTAACGAAACAAATCGCAGAATTATTTATAATGATTTTACTAGGTTATATTCTAGTAAAATCAAACTTATTAACAAAGCAAGACAGTAAAGTATTATCGACAGTCGCATTATATATAGTCACTCCATGTGTTATTATCAATGCATTTCAAGTCCAGTATTTTCAAGATGTAAAAAATGGAATCATACTTTCTTTTCTTGCCGCTATGATTATTCATATTGTTTATATAGTAGTGGCAAGAATGATTGGAAAAGTATATACGTTAAATGGAGTTGAAAAAGCTACCATTATCTATACAAATGCAGGTAACTTGATTATTCCTTTGGTACAAGCTTTGTTAGGGAAAGAATGGGTTGTGTATACAACAGGATATATTCTTGTGACAACTGTGTTTATTTGGACACATGGAAGAATGTTGATATGTGAAGAAAAAGGGTTTAATGTTAAGGACTTATTGAAAAATGTGAATGTAATCGCATCTATAATAGGAATATTGATGTTTGCACTTAAAATACAACTCCCATCTTTATTCACGGAAACCATGGATTCAATGAGTGCAACGATTGCACCGATTTCTATGATTGTTGCAGGTATGTTGATTGCAGGTATGGATGTCAAAGACTGCTTAAAGAATAAGCGACTCTATATTATTACATTTTTAAAGATGTTTATATTTCCGTGTCTTGCAGTAAGCTTACTTAAATTCACAAATTTATCTTCTATGGTTAAAAATGGAGATATGATTTTACTAATCAGCTTATTAGCGTCAGTTGCTCCAACTGCAGCCTCAGTAACACAAATCGCACAAATATATGATGCAGATTCAGAATATGCCAGTGCCTATTATTTTGTTACAACTTTATTATGTATTTTAACAATGCCAATATTTGTATGGTTCTATCAGCTTTAAAACAAATTAAAAGGATCGATATTCATAGGGAAAATAGAATATCGATCCATTATTTTATATAGAAACAGATGACTACGATTAGGATATTTTAATTGTAAGTATATTGTTGGAATAGGAGAAATAAATACATGATAGTAATCTGTTACTACCTAAATTATTGGTTTATCTTTGAACGCGGCCTGAACCGTCTCCACCAGCTAATTTCAACACTTCGTCCATGCTTGCCATGTTGAAATCACCTTCGATAGAGTGTTTTAAGCAACTTGCGGCTACCGCAAATTCAATGGTTGCCTGAGGATCATATCCTTCTAGGCTTGCGGCAATCAATCCAGCTCCAAAACTG